>NZ_DBNGVP010000037.1:0-34216 GCF_057119385.1 Archangium sp.
AGGCGAAAGGTGGAGGAGATGCGGCGGTCGTCTCCTCATCCACCCAACTTATCCGGTCTCTTCCTCCACCCAACCTACCCTGTGGTCTCGACTATGTTGAAAAACTTGTCGGACAGTCCACTAGGGCCCGGCGGGCTTCGCGACCTCGGACCCGCCGCTCCGGCCTTCTCGCGCGCGCTGCCGCTCGAGCCATGCCTTGTACTCCGCCGACTCCAGGAAGGCCCTGGTCTCCGGCCCCTCCTGGAGCCGCACCCGCACCTGACTCCCTCCGGCCTCGCGCTCCATGTCCTCGAGCAGGCGCACCGCGCCCGCGTGGTCCGCCTCCCCGAGGGCCAGGCTCAGCAACTCCACACGGGGCTCCCACAGCGTCGGGTCCTCCTCGAGGGCCTTCTGGAAGGAGCGCTTCGCCCCCTCCAGGTCGTCCTGCCCCGACTTCACCTGGCCCCGCAGGTAGGCCAGGTACGGGTCCGCCACCCTCCTGTCGAGCCGGTCGATCGCCTCCATCATCACCGCACTCTCGCCGCGCAGCAGCGGGTTGTCCAGCGCATACAGGTCCAGCAGCGGATCCCCGGGGAAGGCCTTCTCGAAGGCCAGCAGCCCCAGCGCGTACTCCGCCTCGTCCAGCGACGCGAGCGCTTCCAGGCGCTTGAGTTGCACGAACCTCGCCCCGCGCATCCGCGGCGGAAGCCGGTCCATCTCCGCCACGGCCTCGCGCGCCTGGTTCGCTCCGAGCAGGCGCTCGATGCGCCGCCACCGCAGCAGCTGCTCCACCCATTGCCGCTCCACGCCGCGCAGCCTCCGGGTGAGGCACTGCCCGCGTTCGGCCGCGGCCAGCAGGTACACCCGCCACATCGACTCGCTGATGCGCTCTCCCTCCAGGTAGGGGTAGAGGTCGACCAGGACGGCCTCGTTCCGGGCATTGCGGCCCAATTCGAGCTCGAGGTAGCTCAACCCGGCGTCGGACAGGACGCGCAGGAGCGCGATGGGCGTACGCCCCCGCATGTGCACCTGGAGCAGCCGGACCCGAAGGCCCCGCCCTCCCGCGCCCAACAACCGGCGGCCCAGGGGCCAGCCGTCCTTGCGCACCTCGCCGGCCAACGCCGCCAGGAAGGTGCTCGAGACTGGCAGGCCCCGCGTCACCCGCTGGAGGAACTGCTCTCCATCGAGCCGCGCATCCAGGGCGGCCTCGTCGCCGTCACGCAGCGCGGCTTCCACCTCCCGGGCCAATGACACGAAGGCCGGGTCGACGGGGGAGGACATGGCGGGGGGAGACGCGGGCGCGGCGAGCAACAGCCAGAGCAGGGGGAGCATGCGCCCCCGTCTATCACGGATGATGACTCGCGAGGTAGCCCGGACGACTTGACTCCCGGAGTCACGGGACCGCGGGCTCGGAAGGACCTCGCAAGCCCTACGCGGCGCGCGTCACTCCTGATACGCAGGGTGTTTCGATGCCACCTGGACCACTGGGAGGGAATGATGCCGCGAAGGCTGCTGCTACTGGTTCCGCTGCTCGTGCTGGAGACGGGTTGTCCGCATGCCTGGGGGCGCGGGGGAACCATCGACGAAGCCCTGGCCAAGGACATGCGAGAGTACCTGTCGAATCGGGGCTGCACGCTCGAGGAGGAGGCGTGGTGGGAGCAATGCGGCGAGGATTTCTGGAGCAGACCGGACCTCGAGCAGCAAGACTGTCCGCGGCAGTGTCGGCCTCCCAGGCAGAGGCAATGAGGGTGGGCGGATGAATTGGCGCAAGTTTCTCCCGGGCATCGGCATCCTCCTGCTGCCGCTGCCCCTGCTGGGGCTCGTCTACCTCGCCATGTCCCACCCCGGCGCGCGGCCCTCCCCGCCCACGGGACACCACGTCGTGCCCATGCTTTCACCGCAGGTGCGTCAGGGCCTTCGTACCTACGAGCAGGACTGCCGCACGGATGCGGATTGCGAGTCGCAGCTCCGCTGCTTCCACAACCCGCGGACGGGACGCCAGTACTGCACGGACAGCACGTGCGGGACCGACGAGGATTGTCCGGAGGACTTCGCCTGCCGGACCCTGCGAGCCCGCAACAAGGAGGACTTCATCCGCGTCTGCTCGCTGCAAGGCAGCCGCAAGGAGGGCGAACTCTGCGAGGTGCATCCCGCCCTTCTCGTGGACGGGTGTGAGAAGGGCCTCATCTGCTCGGGTTTCTGTGGCCGGCCCTGCCGTCTGGAGGAGCCCTCCAGTTGTCCCGAGGGGTACGTCTGCAAGGAGGGGGACCACGCCCCCTCTTGCGTGCCCACCTGCGAGGGGCGCGCCTGCCCCGTGGGCCAGCGGTGCGTGTCCCTGCTGGGAGGGCATGGCTCCGTCTGCATGACGGTCCTCGGCCAGGACTGCGAGCTGAATCCCTGTCCCCAGGGCACGTCCTGCACCCGGAGTACCTACCCGACGACCCCGGGACAAATCTGGATGCAGTGTCTGCGCCGATGTGGCCGGAGTACACCGCCCTGCCCCGAGGACTCGGCCTGCTTCTTGTTCCAGTGCCGCAAGGCGTGCAATCCAGAGGGACCGCCGGTCTGTGAGCCGGGCTTCGCGTGTGGGCGCCAACCCGGCCAGCCGTGGGCGTGCCTGCCGAGCACACGAGCCGAGTAGGCCCCCCACCCCGTCCCTCTCCTGGAGGAGAGGGCGAGACAATGGCCACCGTGTCCCCGGACCGCGGCTCCACTCCGCCCGGCAGGGCTCAGGCGCCCGTGCCCTGGCCCCGGTCCACGTCGCTCAACAGCAAGTCGAGCCCGTCTCCCGCCAGCCAGGCTCCGCTCGCCCGGGCGAAGTCCGGCTCCGCCTCGGCGTTGACCTGCTGCCAGAGGTCCGCCAGGCGGTAGCGCGCGGACGTGCAGTAGACATCCGCCAGTTCCCCCACGTGAGGCTGGCCTCGCGCGGTCAGCGCGGCGGCGCGCGCCAGGGTGACGGACATGGTGAACAGCTCGTTGGCCACCTGGTTGAGCAGGATGAGGGTCCGCTCGCGCGCGTAGAGCACTCCCACGTCCGGGTAGCGGCGTGACAGCTCCAGGCACTCGAGGCCCAACCGGCGCACCTCATGGGCCACGGCCTGGCGGTGCTCGAGGTTGCGGCCTGACAGGTGCTTGTCCTCCGGAAGCGGCGCGGGCGGGGCCTCGAGCTCCGCGGCCTGCGCGGCCGACGGGTAGTAGAGCGTGAAGAGCCCCTCCCGGGCGGCCTTGTGGTCCACGAGGAAGTCCACGCCCCCCGCGATGCGGAAGGCCCGGGCGTCCCGCACGGCCCGCTCCATGGGAATGGGGGGGGCCCCCCGCGAGGCCTTGCTCACCGCCGTCTCGTAGCCCTCGGCGGCCAGCAGCGACATGGTCCGGTCCGCCAGCCGCGCACAGGTGAGCGAGGCGATGTTCTTGGCCGCCACCTGCTCGAACCAGCGCAGCGGCAGGTTCGCGCCATCCGCTCCCGCCAGGCTCCACTGGGCCAGGCTGTCCAGAGCGAACACCTCCGCCGCGGTACTGGCCACCATGCGCTGGATTTCATCGTAGTCCCCGAGCGGCCGGCCGTTGTTGCGGCGCCGGTTGACGAACTCGCGCGACCAGCGCAGGCAGTGCTTGGCCGTCGCCAGGGACGCGGTGACGATGGTGTACATGCGGCCCAGGGCGCTGATGGGCTCCAACAGCGGCGTGTCCCGCCAGTGCCCCTCCGCCATCCGCAACATCTGCTCCCGGGGCACCCGCACGTCGTCGAAACCCAGCGCGGCGATGGGAAAGCCCCTCAGCCCCATCAGCTGGTGCTCCCTCCGCACCCGGAAGCCGGGGCTGGCCGTCTCCACGAAGAAGAGGCTGACGAACTCCCTGCCGCCCTCGCAGACGGTGGCGCTGACGATCAGCAGGTCCGCGATGGAGCCATTGCCGATGTAGACCTTCTCCCCCTTGAGCAGATAGGCCTTCCCATCCGCGGTGGGCGTGGCCAGGGTGGACAGCCGCCGCGAGGCGGCCCCCGTGGGCTCGGTGTCGGCCCAGCCGGAGATGGCGCCCTGGGCGATGCGGCCATGGACGTACTCCCGGAGCGGCCCGGCGGGAATGGCGTTGACGATGGCGCCCGCGCCCAGGCCGTTGTGGAGCGCCAGCGTGTAGCCCACCGGCAGGCACCAGCTCATGGCCATCTCGATGACCCGGAAGGCGTTGAGCGAGGACAGGCCCCGGCCACCCACCGCCGGGTCCATCTGCAGCTTGAAGTAGCCCGCCCCCCGCAGGGAGTTGAGCAGGCCCGGAGGCAGCCGGCCCTCGCGCTCCACCTGGGCCGGATCCACGTGCTCCTTCAGGAACCGCTGGATCTCGAGCACCAGGGCGTCGCCGAGCCGCTGCTCCTCCGGGCTCTGCTCGGGGAAGGGCTGGAGGAGGTCCCAGCGGAACCTCCCGCCGAAGAGTTGTCCCAGGAAGCCCTCGCGGCTCCGGGCGGCGGGTTGCAGGGGCTGGCTCATGGATGGAGGTCCTTTGGAGAAGAGGTGTGGGAAGGCCGCAGGGTTGCGTCGAGCAGGCGCAGCAGCGTGTCCCGCTGCTGCGGTGCCCGCAGGTAGAAGTGGCCACCGGGGAGCAGGTGGACGCGGAACGTGCCCCGGGTGTGGCGGCGCCAGGGCTCCAGCGCGTCCGGGCCCAGGTCATCTTGCGTGCCGCCCGTGATGACCATCTCGCAGTCCAGGGGCTCGCCGTCCTGGTAGCGGTAGGACTCGACGAGCGCGAGGTCCGCGCGCAGGGGCGGCAGCAGCAGCTCGCGCAGCTCGGCGTCCTCGCGGATCTCCGCGGCCATGTCTCCGTACATGCGCTCGAGCGCGTCCAGCAGTGGCGCCTCTCCAAGGTGGCTGGTGGGCTGCGTCCGGGAGGGCAGCTGCGGGGCGGGGTAGGCAGACAGGAACAGCCAGGCCGGTGGCGCACGGCCCAGGTCGCGCAACCGCCGGGCCGTCTCGAAGGCCACCAGCGCCCCCAGGCTGTGTCCGAAGAAGGCGAAGGGCGGCCCGAGGGCCAGCGCGTCCACCAGCGCGTCCGCCAGTGCGTCCACCAGCACGCTCACCCGCGTCAAGGGCGGCTCCTCCGTCCGCGCGCCCCGGCCGGGCAGTTGCACCCCCCACACCTCGACGTTCTCGAGCAGGTCCGCCCAGCGCAGGTACTCGCCCGCGGAGCCGCCGCTGTGGGGGAAGCAGAACAGGCGCACACGGGCGTCCGGGCGCCGCAGGCGGCAGGCCAACCAGGGTGAAGTCCGGGTCATCGTCATCTCGTGGAAGCGAGCGCCGGCTGCGGCGGCTCGTGGAGGGTGGCCAGGGGGGAGAACACCAGCGGCAGGCTCGACAGCAGGCTGCCCACGCCGGCGATGAGCAGCGTGGGCTTCAGCCCGAGCGAGCCGCCCAGCAGGCCGCCGAGGAAGGCGCCCGCGGGAATCGTTCCCCAGATGAGGAAGCGCACCGTGGCGTTCATGCGGCCCTGGAGTGACGCGGGGGTGAGCTGCTGGCGCAGGCTGATCTGGTTGACGTTGAACAGGGCGACCCCGAAGCCCGCGAGCGCGAGCGCCCCCGCGAGCACCCCCACCGCCGTGGCCTCGGTGGCCAGCGGCAGCATCAACACGGCCAGGCCCGGCAGGAAGGAGGCACCGGCGAGTGTCGGGCCCAGCCCCCAGCGCCGCACCAACCGGTGGTTGAGCACCGTCCCGAGCAGCGCGCCCGCGTTGGCCACCGCGAGCACGGCGCCGAAGGCGGGGGCGGACAGGCGCATCTCCCGCACCGCGTACAGCGGCAGGATGGCCTTCACCATGCCGAACATGTCGAAGAGGTTCGCGCAGGCCATGCACAGCACCAGCGGGCGCAGGAGGGGATGGCCCAGCACGTAGCCCAGCCCCTCCTTCATCTCCTGGCGCATGGGGGGCCGCTGCTTCGCGCGCCCCTCGGGCACGGCCTCCTGGCGCCGCACCCGCAGGAGCATCAGCGCCGACACCAGGAAGCTCGCCGCGTCGATGAGGATGGCCACGGGCGCGCTCACGGCCTTGACGAGCAGTCCGCCCAGACTCGGGCCCGCGAGCTGGGCCGTCGAGTACGCCATCTGCAGCTTCGTGTTGCCCTCGATGATCTGCTCCCGCTCCACCAGCGCGGGAAGGAAGGCGTGGTGGGCGATGTCGGCGAAGACGGTGAGCACGCCGTTGAGGAAGACGATGGGATAGAGCACCCCCAGCGACAGCACGTCCAGGGCATACGCCAGGGGGATGCCCAGCAGGAACAGGGCCCGCCCGAAGTCGGCGGCGATGAGGATGGGCCGCCGGGGCAGCCGGTCCACCCATACACCCGCCGGCAGGCCGATGAGCAGGAAGGGCAGGTAGCCCAGCGCGGTGAGGATGCCCACCTGCAGCGGGGTGGCCTCCAACAGGAGGATGGCCGTCAGCGGCAGCGCGATGAACGTCACCTGCGAGCCGGCGAGGCTGAGCGCATACGCGCCCCAGAGCTTGACGAAGTCGCCGTGGCGCCAGAGCGAGCCGCTCCGCGCCACGGCCGGTGGGGAAGACGGACTCATGCCCGGGTCTGCTCGCGCAGGCTCCTGGGGCGCATGTCCGTCCACACCCGCTGGATGTGGGCCAGGCAGTCGCGCTTCGGGCCGGTGACGCCCACCGCGCGCCAGCCCGCCGGCAGGGGCCGGTCACTGGGCCAGATGGAGTACTGCGCTTCCTCGTTGCACACGACGTCGTAGCTGCGCTGCGTGTCCTCTTCGAACATGGGGATGGACCTTGGGGTGTCAGGGCCGCCAGGGCGGCCGATGGAAAGGGATGGGAGGCGCGCTCGTACCGCTCACGCCGGGTGACGGAGGGCCGGGCGAGCCGCGGAGGGCGGCAGCTCGTGCGGCGGGGACGGGACGGCCACGGACAGCTCCTCCTCGAGGAAGCGGGTCAGCCGGGCGGCGGTGGGGGCACGGAAGATGGACTTCACCCGGAGCTCGGCCGGGACATGCGGACGCAGCCGTGTGATGAGCTGCGCCGCCATCAACGAGTCTCCTCCCCGCTCGAAGAAGTTGTCGTGGGGGCCCACCTGGGCCAGCCCCAGCACTTCCGCGAAGGCGTGGGCGATGCGGCGCTCCAGGTCGTTGCGGAACACGGGGGCCTCCGGCGCGCTGGCCGGGAGCGCCACGTCCCGCCGGGCCTCGCCGGTTGCGTCCGCCCGCGAGGCGCTCGGGGCCGGAGCCTCCGCCACCGGGGCGGACACCTCCGGTGCCTCGACCAGGTAGCGCCGCCGCTCGAAGGGGTAGGCCGGGAGCGGAACCCGGTGGGGCCGCGCGCCCGCGTGCAGGCCCTGCCAGGACAAGGGCGTACCCGCCACCCACAGGCGTCCGGCCGCGATGAGCGCGCTGACCAGGTCGGACGTCGGGTCCGAGGCGTGGGGCAGCGTGGACAGCGTGAGGTGCGTGCCCGAGCCGGGGTGCTGGCGCGCCAGCGTCACCAGGGTGCGGCCCGGCCCCACCTCCAGCAGGAGGCTGTCCGGGCCGGACAGCAGGGTGGACAGCGCGTCGTTGAAGCGCACGGTGTGGCGCAGGTGCGCGGCCCAGTACGCCGGGTCCGTCGCCTGCTGCGCGGACACCTCGGCGCCGGTGAGATCCGAAATCCACCGCAGCTTCGGGGGATGCCGCTCGACACGCTGGACGCACGCGGTGAACGCGGCCAGCGCCGGCTCGATGAAGTGCGAGTGCCCGGCGCCCGGAATGCGCAGGATGCGGGCCTCCACGCCCCGCGCCACCAGCCGCGCCTGGAGGGCTTCTATCTCCGCCACCGAGCCGGACAGCGTGCACTGGGCGGGCCCGTTCACGGCCGCCAGGGACAGCTGCGCGTGCAGCAGCGGCACCAGCTCGGACTCGGGCAGTGGCACGGCCAGCATGGCGCCCGCCGGCAGGCTCGCGAGCAGCCGCGAGCGCTCCAGCACCAGCGTCAGGGCGTCCCGCAGGGAGAACACGCCAGCCACCGTGGCCGCGGCGTACGCCCCCAGGCTGTGGCCCACCACCGAGGCCGGCTTCACCCCCCAGCGCTTCCACAACTGCGCCACCGCGTACTCGATGACGAAGAGGGACAGCTGGCCGATGACGAACTCCCCCATCCTCGTGGAGGCCGTCCGCACCGCATCGGCGTCCGCCAGGTCCGGGTGCAGCACCGTGCGCAGATCCAACCCCAGCCGCGGCGTCACGTACGCACAGGCCTCGTCCACGGCCTCGCGGAAGGCCGGCTGGGTGGCATACAGCTCCCGCCCCATGCCGACATGCTGGCCGCCGTGGCCGGGGAACATGAAGACCACCGGGCGTTCCCGGGCCTCCTCGTCCCCGGTGCCACCCGCCGCCTGCTCGTTCTCCTCCAGCGCGCGGCACACCCCGGCGGCGTCCCCGCCCACGGCGAAACGCCGGTAGGCGTGCGCCTGGCGGCCCACCTGGAGCGTCCAGGCCACGTCGGCCAGGGGGACGTCCGGGGAGGTGCGCAGGTGCTCGCCCAGCCGGGCCACCGCCCGGTCCCGTGCGGTGCGGCTCCGGGCCGACACCACCAGCAGCTGGGGCGTGGAGGCGCGCTCGTCCACCGCGGCCTCGGGCGCCTGCTCCAGGACCACGTGGGCGTTGGTGCCACCAATGCCCAGCGAGCTGACACCGGCCCGCCGCGGGTGCCCACCGGTGTCCCACTCCCGCAGCACCGTGTTCACCCGGAACGGGCCCTGGGCGAAGTCGATCTCCGGGTTCGGCTTCTCGAAGTGGAGGCTGGGCGGCAGCTTGCGGTGCTCCAGCGCCAGCACCGTCTTGATGAAGCCCGCCACGCCCGCCGCCGCGTCGGTGTGGCCGATGTTCGTCTTCACCGAGCCAATCCAGCAGGCGTGGCTCGAGCCCGTGCCGAACGCCTTCGTCAGCGCCGCCAGCTCGATGGGATCTCCCAGCCGCGTCCCGGTGCCGTGGGCCTCGATGTAGGTGATGGACTCCGGGTCCACCCCGGCCACGCGCTGCGCGTTCTGGATGACGTGGGCCTGGCCCTCCACGCTGGGGGCGGTGAAGCCCATCTTCCCGGCGGCGTCGTTGTTGATGGCCGAGCCGAGGATGACGGCGCGGATGTGGTCCCCATCCTCGAGCGCGTCCGCGAGGCGCTTGAGGACGACGAGCCCCACGCCATTGCTGCCCACGGTGCCCTGCGCGCCCGCGTCGAACGCGCGGCAGCGGCCGTCCGGGGACAGGGGGCCGCCCTCGCTGTAGTGGCCCAGGCGCACCGGTGCGTGTACGCAGGCGCCTCCGGCCAGCGCGATGTCACAGTCGCCCGCGAGCAGCGCCTGCGCGGCCAGGTGGATGGCGACGAGCGACGTCGAGCAGCCCGTCTGCACGGTGACGGCGGGGCCGCGCAGCCCCAGCTTGTAGGCCACGCGGCTGGTGAGGAAGTCCACCCCCGTGGCCAGCCTCATCTGCCAGTCACTGGCCCCGGCCAGCTGCTCGCGCCGGGCGCGCAGCGCGGACAGGTACGACGTCTCGCTCCCACCGCCGTAGACGCCAATGGCGCCGCGGTAGCGCACCGGATCATACCCCGCGTCCTCCAGCGCCTCGCGCGCGCACTCCAGGAACACCCGGTGCTGCGGGTCCAGCATGAGGGCCTCCAGCGGGGAGCAGCCGAAGGCCTCCGCGTCGAAGCCGTCCGCGTCCGCCACCATGCCGAAGGCGGGCACCTGCTGGCCCACGGCGCTCGGCTCCGGCGGCGGCGCGCCCGGGCGCCCGTCCGGGCCGAAGAAGGTGATGGACTCCACGCCCTGGACCAGGTTGGCCCAGAACTCGGCGGCGTTGGAGGCCCCGGGAAACCGGCAGGCCAGCCCCACCACCGCCAGGTGCGCGGAGCGGTCCTCCATCTCGTGGGGGGAGCTCATTCCGCGTCCTCCCGCGTGGCATCCGCCGCCAGCCGGCCCCGGCGCCCCTGCAGGCGCGAGCGCCCGCTGCGCTGCTGCTCCTGCCGCTGCGCCTGGGCGGCGGCCACCTCCTGCGCGCCCCCGTCCTCGCCCTGGAGGTAGCGGGCCAGCGTCCGCACCGTGGGGAACTCGAACAGCTTCACCATGGGCACCTCATGGCCCAGGCTCTTGAGCGCGTGCTGCACCCGCGCCAGCAGGAGCGAGTGGCCGCCCAGGTCGAAGAAGTTGTCCTCGGCCCCCACCTGCTCCAGCCGCAGCGTCTCGCGCCAGATGCCGGCCAGCTCGTGCTCCAGCTCGTTGGCCAGTGGCACCTGGGCCACCCGCGGCGCGGGCACCGGCTCGGGCAGTGCCCGCTCATCCACCTTGCCGGAGTGCGTGAGCGGCAGGGCCGGCAACACCACGTAGGCGGAGGGAATCATGTAGGCCGGCAGCTCGTGCGACAGGTGCTGGCGCAGCTGGGCCGGAGTCGGCACGGCCATGTCGGCCTTCGGGACGAGGTAGCCCACCAGCCGCGGCTCCCCGCCCGCCTCACTCCGGGCACTGACGTGGGCCTCGGACAGGCCGGGGTGCGTGCGCAGCAGCGCGGCGATCTCCGCCGGCTCCACCCGGAAGCCGCGAATCTTCACCTGTGCGTCGGCGCGGCCCAGGAACTCGAGCGTGCCGTCGGGCAGGTGGCGCACCAGGTCCCCGGTGCGGTACAGGCGCGCTCCGGGACGCGGCGAGAACGGGTCCGGCACGAAGCGGTCCGCCGTCAGGTCCGGGCGGCCCAGGTAGCCGCGCGCCAGGCCGGCGCCGCCGAGGTACAGCTCGCCCCCGACGCCCACGGGCACCGGCTGAAGCTCGCCGTCCAGCACGTACGCGGTGGTGCCGGAGATGGGCTGGCCAATCGTGGGCAGCGCCTCGCCGTGGCCCACCGGCTCCACCAGGCCGGAGGTGGCCGTCACCGTGGTCTCGGTGGGGCCGTACTGGTTGAACAGGCGCCAGGGCGTCCCGGGGGCGGGCCGGGTGTGGAGCCGGTCTCCCCCCGCGAGCACCGTGCGCAACACGCACGTCTCGGGCCACGGCAGCGCCAGCAGCCGCTCGGCGAGCGCCGTGGGCAGGTCCGTGAAGGTGATGTGCTCGGCCAGCAGCCACGACTGCAACCGCTCCGGGGACAGGCGGATGTCCTGCCCCGGCACGTGCAGCGAGGCGCCCACCGACAGCGCGGGCCAGATCTCCGCGGCCGACGGGTCGAACGCGGGGGAGTACAGCAGCGTGGCGCGGGTGCCCGCGTCCAGCCCGAAGGCGCCGCGCTGCCAGGCGACGAGGTTGGCCAGCGCGCGGTGCTCCACCATGACGCCCTTGGGCCGGCCCGTGGAGCCGGAGGTGTACATGACGTAGGCCAGGTGGCCGGGCCGCACGTCGCCGGGCGGGGACGAGCCCGGCGTGCCCGGGGCGTGTACGTCCTCGATGCGCACGTGCTCCAGCGTGGCGGGGAGCCGCCCGGTGAGCGACCCGTGGGTCACCACCTGGCGGGCCCCGGCGTCGGCGAGAATGAAGGCGAGCCGCTCCGCGGGATGGTCCGCGTCCAGGGGCAGGAAGGCGGCCCCGGCCAGCAACACGCCCAGCTGCGCCGTCACCAGGTCGGCGCCGCGTGGCAGGCAGACGCCGACGACGGTGTCGGTGCCCGCGCCCTGCTGGCGCAGCCGCCCGGCCAGCCGCCTCGCGCGGCGCACCAGCTCCGCGTAGGTGAGGCTGCCCGCCTCGTCACACACGGCCAGCGCCTCGGGCGTGCGCGCGGCCTGCGCCAGCACCTGCTCATGCACCAGCGCGTCCGGGGCCGGCACGCGGGCAGGGGCATTGAAGTCCACCAGGAGCGCCTGGCGCTCCGTGTCGCTCAGCAGCGGCAGGCGCGACACCGCCATGCCGGGACTGGCCACCGCGGCCTCCAGCAGCCGCATGAACTGGGTGGACATCCGCTCCATCGTCGAGCGGTCGAACAGGTCGCGGTTGTACTCCCAGATGAGCGAGATGCGGCCGTCGCCGCGCGACGCGTCCCCCAGGTGCCGCCCGGCGTGGGGGATGGCGACGACGTCCAGGTCCACCTTCGACGAGCCGTTGCCGCGCTCGAAGATGGTGCACGAGGCCTCGCCCAGCCGCGGGCTGAGCACGGCCGAGTCGTGGAAGCTGAACATGGCCTGGATGAGCGGGTTGCGGCTGGGGTCGCGCTTCACGCCCAGGGCCTCGACCAGCTTGACGAAGGGATAGGTCTGGTTCTCCGCCGCCCCGGCGGTGATGTCGCGGACCTGGCGCACCAGGGCCCGGAAGGACGGCTCCCCGGATACGTCGCAGCGCAGGACGACGGCGTTGACGAACATGCCGATGACGTCGTCGAGCTGCCGCGGGCCGCGGGCGGCGAACGCCGAGCCGATGCACAGGTCGCGCTCTCCCGTGTGCCGGTAGAGCAGCGTGGCGAACGCGGCGAACAGGGTGTTGAAGAGGGTGACACCCTCCTGCTGGCAGAAGACACGCAGGGCCTCGGGCAGGGCCGGGGGCAGCTCCAGCCGGAGCAGGTCCCCGTTGAAGGTCTGCACGGGAGGCCGCGGATGATCCGCGCGCAGCGGCAGGACCTCGGGCGCCCCGGCCAGCCGCTCGCGCCAGTAGCCGAGCTGGGCCTTCATGGCCGGCGAGTCCAGCGCCGTGCGCTGCCAGACGGCGAAGTCGCTGTACTGCACCGGCAGCTCGGGCAGCGGCGACGGCTCTCCACGCAGGTAGGCGTTGTAGAGCGTGTCCAGCTCCCGCATCAGCACGGCGAAGGACCAGCCGTCATGGACGACGTGGTGCTCGACGAGGACGAGCTCGTACTCGTCCGGGGCCAGCCGCAGGGCGCTCCAGCGGGCCAGCGGCAGCTCGAAGAGGGAGATGGGGCGGCGCAGCTCGTGGCGGATGGCCTCGTCGCGCCGGCGCTCCCGCTCCCCGGCGGGCACGCCGCTCAGGTCGAGCAGCGGCACCTGGACCGGCTCCGCCGGGCGGATGACCTGCCACGGCCGGCCATCGACCTCCTCGTAGGTCGTCCGCAGCAGCTCGTGGCGCCGGGTGATCTCCGTCAGGGCCCGCTCCAGCACCGCCACGTCCAGCGCGCCCAGCACGCGAATCGTCGTCTGCGCCTGGTAGGAGATGCTGTCGGGGGACAGCTTCTGGAGGAACCAGACCTGCTCCTGCTGGACGGTGAGCGGCGCCCGCTCCCGGCTGGCGTCGCGGACCAGCGGCGGCAGCGTGTTCCGGGCGGGGTCGGCCCGCCGGGCCGCCAGCAACTGCGCGAGCTGGGCGATGCACGGGTGGGCGAAGAGCTCGCGCACCGAGACGCCCAGGCCCAGCTCGTCCGCGATGCGGGTGGTGAGCTGCGTGGCGATCAGCGAGTGGCCACCCAGCTCGAAGAAGTCGTCGTGGATGCCCACCCGCTCCAGCCGCAGCACCTGCCGCCACACCCCGGTGAGCCCGCGCTCCAGCTGCGTGCGCGGCGCCACGTACTCACGGCTCCGCGTCACGTGGACGGTGGGCACGGGGAGCGCCCGGACATCCACCTTGCCGTTGGGGGTGACGGGCAGCGCGTCCATCACCACGAACGTCCGGGGCATCATGGCCTCGGGGAGCCAGTCGCGCAGGTGCGTGCGCAGCTGCTCCGTGCCAGGCACGGCGAGCAGATCCTTCGGGGCGAACCACGCCACGAAGAAGGTGTCCTGAAGGCCGGTGCTGGACTCGGCGGACCCGGTCGTCTGAGCCAGGACGTGCGCGGCCCCCACATGCGGGTGCGCCATCAGGGCGGCGGCAATCTCCCCGGGCTCGATGCGGATGCCGCGCACCTTCACCTGCTGGTCCGAGCGGCCGCGGAACTCCACCGCGCCCCCGGGCAGCCAGCAGCCGAGGTCCCCGGTGCGGTACAGGCGCTCGCCCCCCACGCGCGAATGGGGGTTGGGGATGAAGCGGTCCGCGGTGAGGTCCGCCGCGCCCACGTAGCCACGGGCCAGGCCCAGGCCGCCGATGTAGATTTCACCCGTCTCCCCGGCCTTCACGGGCCGCAGCTCCGCGTCGAGGATGTGGACCTCGGCTCCGTCGATGGGCCGGCCGATGGAGGGCATGCGCTCGTGCGCCGGTGCCTGTCCCACCGCGGGCACGATGTCCGAGGTGGAGTAGATGGTGCACTCGGCGGGGCCGTAGCCATTGACCAGCTGGAACGGCAGCCCGGGCCGCGGGTGCGCATGCAGCCGGTCTCCCCCCGTGAGCAGCAGGCGCAGGGGGCACGCCGCCGGCCAGTCGAGCCGCAGCACCAGCTCCGCCAGCGGGGTGGGCAGGAAGACGAAGGTGATGCCCTGGGCCAGCATCCACTCCTGCAGCCTGCCAGGCGACAGGCGCACGTCCTCGTCCGGCAGTTCCAGGCGCACGCCCGAGGCCAGCGAGGGCAGGATGGCCATGACGGCCGCGTCGAAGCTCAGCGAGGCGACCAGCCCGGCGCGATCCGCGGGCGACAACCCGAACGTGCCGCAGTGATACGCCGTGAAGGCGGACAGGGCGCGGTGGCTGACCATCACCCCCTTGGGGCGGCCGGTGGAGCCCGATGTATAGATGACGTAGGCGAGGTGCTCCGGCAGGACGGGGACGCCCGGATTGCCAGCCGGGGCTCCGGCGAGCTCCATCCCCGAGGCCGAGAGGACACGCACCCCTTCCAGCCCCAGCCGCTCCACGGCCGGCCCGGCGCCAATGACAGACGTCACTCCCGCCGCCGTCACCATGTGCCGCAGGCGCGCGGGCGGGGTGGCCGGATCCAACGGCAGGTAGGCCGCGCCCGCCTTGAGGATGCCCAGGATGGCCACGACGAATTCCATGCCGCGCGGCAGGCAGATGCCGATGATGGCATCCGACCGCGCTCCTTCGGCGATCAGCCGATGCGCCAGCCGGTTGGCGCGCTCATTGAGCGCGCCATAGCTGAGCGACTCGCCCGCGTGGCTCAACGCGACATGAGAGGGCAATTCGGCGGCACGCCGCTCGATGAGGTGGTGGATGGGGGGGGGCAGCAAGGTTCCTCCAGCCCGCATGCCCATTGGCTGGGCGCAGGTCTTCCCGGCATGGCCGGATTGACGGGTTTTGCTCAAAAATTGCGGCTGGATATACGTTTCTGAATCTTCCCTGTCAAAACAATCATCATATTGGAGAAGACATACATCAGCCCGCGAGGCACACCTCAGACGTCACAGCACCGCGACACAGCACCGCGACACAGCACAATGACGGTGCACTGACATTGCGATGACGGTGCACTGACACTGCAATGACGGTGCACTGGCACTGCGCTCTTGCTGTCTTCTTGGAAAAATCCACGAGACGAGGGACCGGCAGTACCGCTCGGAGAGAGCGCCTCGGCTCGGAGAGAGGGGATTCACGGAGGTGAATCGAACCCTCTCCCAGGGACCCGGAGGGGCCGGAACCCGGGGGCTCCGGCACCCTCACCCCGTCCCTCGCTACTTCTTGCCTGGCTCCGCGGCCTTGCCGGCTTCCTTCACCGCCGCGCCGGCCTCCGCCTTCGGCTTGCGGAGCGGACAGGACACGATCGCCCCGTTCGGATCGATGGCGTCCTTGCCGGACTCCACCTTGAGCACCTTGCGGTCCTCGCCAATCACGAACGTGTACCGGTTCGCCAGCTTCAACACCGGCGTCTTCACGTCATACAGCTCCGTCAGCTTCGCTTCTGGATCTGGAATGAACGGGAAGGGCGCCTTCAACGACTCCTTGAACTCCGCCAACGTCTTCTTGTCATCGGTACTGACGGCCAGGACCTGGCCGTGGAGCTTCTCGACTTCCGCGTAACGGTCGCGGTACGCCGAGAGCTCGCGGGTTCAACCCCCTGTGAAGGCCTTGGGGAAGAAGGCCAGGATGACCGGGCCCTGCTTCACCATCTCCGACAGCGTGTACGACTTGCCGGCGGTGTCCTCCACCGTGAAGTCCGGCGCGACGTCCCCGGCTTGGGGGGAGGCTCCCGCGAGGAAGCCCGCTACGAGCGTGGGTATGAGCATGCCCCGAGTTAACGGCTTCGCCGTTTGCGGCGCAACCCGGGCCCTCTACTTCTCGCTCATCCGCGCCCACACCGCCGCGGCCGCCTCGCGCGCCTGCTCCGCCACCACCGAGGGGTTCACCGACAGGGGCCGGCGCGCCCACACCCGCCACACCCCGTCCACCATCACCGACTCGACGTGGCGCGAGCCCAGGCCGAACACCACGTGCCAGGCCAGGTTCTCCGCCGTCAGCGGGGTGGCCGGCAGGTAGTCCATGATGAGCAGGTCCGCCACCGCGCCCTCGCGCATCTGCCCCACCTGCAGCCCGAAGGTCTGCGAGGCCAGGCGCTGCCCGTTGGCCAGGTAGCGCAGCACGTCGATGGGCTGCCCCGCGTCGCGCGAGCGCAGCCACGCCGCCTGGGCCTCGGCGAACATGTCCGCGCTCACGCTGTCGGCGCCCAGCGTCGCCCGGTGGCCGAACTTCAACGCCGGGGCGTAACCCACCTCGGCCTCCATGTTCGAGCGCGGCGTGTGCGCCAGCCACGCGCCCGTGGGCAACAACTGCGCCAGCTCGGGCCACGCCAGGTGCCCCACGTGCGCCAGCAGCGCCCGCGGCGACAGCAGCCCGCCGTCCACCAGCCGCATCACCGGCGAGGAGCCATAGCGCTCCACCGAGAGCTTCTCGTCCAGCGGGTCCTCCGCCAGCGGCACGTGCAGCCCCGCGCTGGTGCTCTTCACGGCCTCGGCGATGCCCTCCAGGCCCTCCTTGCTCACGGTGAAGAGCGGCGCCGCGCCCACCTGTCCCCGGAGCCGCCCGCGCGCCTTGCGCGTGAAGGCCACCGTCTCCTCCAGGCCCTCCTCGCGCCCCAGCGCCCCGCGCCGGTCCGTCACCGCGTAGGCGAGCACCCCGCGCATGCCCACCTCGTGCAGCCCGCGCCCCACCCGCAGCAGCGAGCCCTGCACCGCCTTGGGCGAGGAGTGCAGATCGAAGAGCGTGGTGGTGCCGCACTGGAGGGCCTCGAGGCCCCCGGCGGTCGCGGCCACCTGCACCGCGTCCAGGTCCAGCGCGTCCTCGTAGCGCCAGCGCACCTTCTCGAGCAGTTCCTCGTAGCCGTCCAGCTTGGGCCGGGGCATGCCGCGCCCGAGGCTGGCGGAGAGGCGCTGGTGTGCGCTCACCAGGCCCGGGAAGACGAGCTTGCCCGAGAGCGTGAGGACCTCGTCCTCCGGGGCGGCCTGCAGCTCGGGGCCCCGGGCCACGATGCGCTCGCCCTCGATGCGCAGGTCCACCCGCTCGACACACGCGGGTTCGAGCTCGACGACGATGCCACCTTTCAGGAGCGTGCCCACCCGTCCCTCCGGTTGTCCGAAACCGTGTTACGTCAGCGCGCCCCGCCCCCGGACGCCGACCGGGCGGTAGGTTAGCACTCCGAACGCGTCATGGCGCGCCACAGCAGGAAAAGAACCACCCCCCCACGGAGGGTCCACAACGCGGTGCGCAACAGGTTCGTCACGACGAGCCGCCGCCAGACATCCGGCTGGAAGCCCGTGCGGAGGGACTCGTGCAGGGGCACCTGGAGGAAGAAGGTGGACAGCCACAGGGCCGCCACCAGGGCGAGGCCCACCCAGGGCACCACGGGATTCACCCCGGGTGGGGGGTGGAGCGCCAGCCAGACGGCCGTGACGAGCTCCAGCACCATGGGAGGGCCGACGACCCAGGCGGTGAGGACACCGTGGGCGGCGGCGTAGGGGACGAAGCCGTCCGTGCCCACCCGGGCGAACAGGGGGTAGTGCACCACCTGGACGAACCAGATGAGCCCCACCATGAAGAGCGTGGCCGCCGCGTGGGCGAGCAGGATGAACGGAGTGCTGAGCATGGGCATCCGCGTCACCTTCTAGTGGAGGCCGAGCTCGTGCTCCCAGTCATACAGCTTCTCGAGCAGATCCGCCGTGCACGCACCGGACACACGCTCGAATGCCGCAGAGTCGAGCGCGGCGAGGCGCTCGCGCTGGAAGGAGGGATCGGCCACGACATGGCGGTGCTTCAGGTTGCGGGCATACGAGAGGGCACGAGGCATCTGCCGGAGAATGGCTTCGAGGCTGTCCTCCCGCGTCGCTCGCGCCATGCGCTCCGCGGCCGTCTTCAGGCGTGCATGCACCGAGGTTCCACCCTCCGGGTACCACGCATCCATTGCCCAGCCACAGGAGGCCACCATCAGTTCCTCCAGGGTGAGCGCGGCCCCCAGGGTCTTGAAGAGGTAGCGCGCGGACTGGAGCGGCTCCCAGAAACGCAGAACGGCCTGGAGGCGCAGTGCCGAGAGCTCCGCGCTCCTCGGCGCATCCTGTGACGTCGCGAAGTACAACGCCCCCCAGGCCGTCTCACGAAAGAATGCCTCGTAGGCATCCCTCACGGGAAATGGGTCCTGCCATTCTGGGGCTTCGGACAAGGCGAGCATGACCTCCGACACCATGTACAGCCGCCAGACCGGTCGCTCGTGTTGAAAGTCGGCCACTCCGTGGGTCAGGACCACTTCGCTGGAAGCCACCCCTATCATCTGACATGGAGCGGGAAAGGAGCCGTCCTTCCGGTACTGCTCTCCACACCGCAGCCCCTCCGTCTTCGTCTTCTGGCAGACCGAAGGATAGAGCCCATGCAGAAAAGACGGCAGTTGCAGCGAAGACCTCTGTTCGGACGGCATGAGGTGCCTCCTAGCAAAGCGGGTCGTCATTGAGGAAGGGCCGCGGCAGCGGGCACCCGCACAGGGGGCGTGGCAGGTATGGGCCGCGCGGGAAAAGGGACAAGCTGTCCACCGCCCTGCGCCGGAGGCCGCTGGGCTCCCCCCGAATCCACGTTCATCCGACCGAAAATCGCCCCCGAGAAGAAGCCCGTCGCGGCGTTGCCCACGACCTCGATGACGATGCCAACGGCTCCGCTGAAGGTGGCGAGCCGTTCGCGTCGGTTGAGCATATCCTCCACTGCCTGGCCCACCCACGCTCCGTATTGCCGCAACTCCTGCTCCGTCAGTTCCACCCACTGCCCGGCCTCATAGGCCGCTGCCTCGGACTCGAATCGTTGCTGACTACGGGTCCACCGATACTGGACCACTCCTGGTTCGGTGGTCTGCCACTCCAGGCGCCAGATGTATTGTCCCCGTGCGAAACGAATCAGGATCTCCCCGCTGAACCCCGTGCCACCTGTAAAGGGTCTGCCGACCCGTAGCGCCCGATTCAATGCTGCCAGGTAGGTCTGTGCCTCCTGGCGGCCTTCCTGAAGGCCCTGAGCATTCCAGGGTTTGATCTCGAAGAGGCTCCGGTTGGAGGCATCGGCGATATCAGGGCGTAGAATGTGCTCGCCCGGGAGCAGACGGGATGTGTCCCCGATCCTCCAGATGACGGCACTCACGGGCATCTCCCGCTCCGCTCACCCGGACAAGCCACGGAGTCAGGAGGCAGTAGAAGACGAGGAGCGTGGGAAGACCATGCCCTCCCAGGTGAGGTCCCACCCACTCCGACCCGAGGGCAGGCCTCTTCCAACGGGACGACATCTCCAGCGTCGAATGCCCGGACCGGAGCGTTCACTGCCGGCCCGATACCCGGAGAAGGCGAAGCCACGTGCTGCCGACCGCGCACCGGTGCCTTAGTGCTGAGGGCGCCATGACCATTCGCCCTTCCCTGCTGAACATCCTCGGCGCCGCCGCGCTGCTGTCCATGACGGCCTGCACCGGCCGCTCCGCGGGCCCCGAGCCCGAGCCCCCTCCCCAGGTCCCGGACTACGGCCCCCCCGCGGCCCCCGCCCCGGCGCCCCTTCCCGAACGCACCTCCTGCAGCGGCCTCACCGTGGGCCCCGGTACCTACAACTGGAGCCTCACCCACGAGGGACGCACCCGCTTCTTCCACGTCCACGTCCCCCAGAACTACGACGCGACCCGGCCCACGCCCGCCGTGCTCTCCTTCCATGGCTACGCCTCCAACGAGCAGGAGCAGGAGGACCTGAGCCAGATGTCCCAACAGGCCGAGGCCCGGGGCTTCATCGCGGTGTATCCCCGCGGGCTGAACCAGAACGAGATCGCCGGCACCAACGACCCCCAATCCGAGGACACGCGCAGCTGGAACGCGGGCATCTGCTGCGGCCCGGCGCAGATGGCCACCCCGCGCGTGGACGACGTGGCCTTCGTGGACGCGATGCTCGCGGACCTCGACACGCGCGTGTGTCTGGACACCCAACGCATCTACGCGACCGGCCTGTCCAATGGCGGCTTCTTCTCCTACCGGCTCGCCTGCGAGCGCGCGGGGCAGATCGCCGCCATCGCCCCCATCGCCGGCATGGCGGGCTTCGAGCCCTGCTCACCCGTGCGCCCGGTCTCCGTGATGCACTTCCACGGCACCGATGACCAGGTCATCCGCTACGAGGGCGGCACCCTCCCCTTCCTCGGCGGACCCTACCGCTCCGCGCAGGACTCGGTGGCGCGCTGGGCCAGCCTCGACGTCTGTCTCGACGGCGCCATCCCCACCTACGACCAGGGCGACAGCACCTGCAGCACCCTCACCCACTGCGGCCAGGGCACCGCCGTCACGCTCTGCACCGTGCAGGGCGGGGGCCACACCTGGCCCGGGGGCCTCATTCCGCCCGAGGCCGGCCTCGGCAACACCACGCAGGACCTCGACGCCACCGGGCAGATGTGGCTCTTCTTCCAGGCCCATCCGCGGCCCTGAGCGAAGGCCCGCGCTCCGGGGGGCCTGCGGCGGAAGGCATGGCCGCTCGTGCCTTGCCCTGTCGACGGGGAGCCTCCAGCGTTGGACATGGACCGTCACACGCGGGAGGGCTGCATCATGTCCACGAACGCCGAGCGGCACCGGAATCCCTGGCTCCCCTGGCTCCCCTCCCTGCTGGTGCTCTGGGCCCTGGTGCCCGGCCTGGCCCGGGCCGCCGAGTTCCGCAGCGGTGACGTGGTGCAGGTGGGCCCCCAGGAGGTCATCGACGAGGACCTCTATGCCTTCGGCCGCGTCGTGAACATCCAGGGCACCGTCCGGGGCGACGTCATCGCCATGGGAAGAGAGGTGGACATCTCCGGCACCGTCGAGGGGGATGTGATGTCCGCCGCCTCGGTCAACCGGATCTCCACCCCGGTGCGCGGCAGCCTGCGGGCCGCGGGCGGCGAGCTCTCCGTGAGCGGGCCCGTGGGCGAGGACGCCATGCTGGCCGCCGGCAACCTGAGCCTCACCCCCGAGGCCCGGGTGGGGAAGGATCTCTATCTCCTCTCGGGCGATGCGCGGCTCTACGCCCCCGTCCAGGGCGAGCTGCGCGCCGCCGCGGGGACGCTCACGCTGGCGGCCCCGGTGGGCCAGGACGCGCACGCCGAGGTGGGCACGCTGCGGCTCACCGACGGGGCCCGCGTCGGCGGGAACCTGAGCTACCGCAGTGACAAGGACGCACAGCTCGCCTCGGGCGCCGTCGTGTCGGGCACGGTGGAGCATCTCGCCCCCCGGCAGGAGAAGGGCGGGGGACCGGCCATGGGCCTCTACCTCTGGCTGCGCTCGCTGGTGGGGCTGTTCGCGCTGGGGCTGCTGTTCTCCCTGCTCACGCCCCGCTTCGCGCACCGGGTGACGGCCATGCTGCGCCAGCGGCCCCTGCCGAGCCTGGGCCTGGGGGCCGCCTTCTTCGTGAGCGTCCCGTTCCTCGCCGGCCTCGTCTTCCTCGTGGGCCTGCTGCTCGGCGGTTGGTGGATCGGCCTCTTCATCCTGGCCCTCTATGGCTTCGCCATCGCCCTGTCCTTCCCGGTGGTGGGCCTGTTCCTCGGCCGGTGGCTGCTCGAGCGCTTCCACAAGACGGGGGCCCACCTCGCCGTGGCGCTGCTGCTGGGCCTGGTGCTGCTGACGCTGGTGGGGCGCGTGCCGATACTGGGCGGACTCGTCGCCCTGGCCACCATCCTCTTCGGACTGGGGGCGCTGCTCCTCGGCGTATTGAGGGGCCGCGAGCCGGCCGGGGCTCCGGTGTGAGCGAGCCGGGGCGCGCCCTCATCCTCCTGCCAGACTCACCCCGGTGACAGGTCCCGCTCCGCCGCGCCTCGCTGCGCCCGGGCCGGCCGCGCCGCGAGCACGTCTCCGGCGGAGGCCTCCCCCTCGGCCCCGTAGCGCAGCAGGCCGAGCAGCTGCTCGGTGGAGAGCGCCGCCGCCCCGTCCGCCTCGGACAGCAGGCTGTTGGCCAGGTCCCGCTTCTCCTCGTGCAGCGCGAGGATGGCCTCCTCGATGGTGCCCTCGGAGATGAGGCGCATCACCGTGACGGGCTTCGTCTGGCCGATGCGGTGCGCCCGGTCCGTGGCCTGGTCCTCCACCGCCGGGTTCCACCACGGATCCAGGTGCAGCACGTGGTCCGCCGCGGTGAGGTTGAGGCCCGTGCCCCCCGCCTTGAGCGAGATGAGGAAGACGTCCCCCTCGCCCCGCTGGAAGGCCGCCACCCGCGTCTCCCGCTCGGCCGCGGGCGTCTGTCCATCCAGGTACTGCAGCGGCACGCCCCGCCCCTCCAGCGCCTCGCGCACCAGCGCCAGGTGCTTGACGAACTGGCTGAACACGAGCGCCCGCCCGCCCCCGGCGCGCACCGCCTCCACCACCTCCAACAGCCGCTCCAGCTTCGAGGCCGGCAGCGGCGAGTCCCCGTCCACCAGCCTCGGGTGACACGCCGCCAGCCGCAGCCGGGTGAGCGCCGCCAGCACCTCGAAACGCTTCTTCGGGCCCTTCGCGTCCGCCAGCCGCGCCAGCGCCGCCAGCCGCGTGTCCTCGTACAGCCGCCGCTCGCCCTCGGACAGGGTGATGGGCACCACCGTCTCCACGCGGGCGGGCAGCTCGCGCGCCACCTCCGCCTTGGTGCGCCGCAGCAGGAAGGGCCGCACCACCCGCGCCAGCGCCGCGCGCGCTTGGGGGTCCTTCGTCCGCTCGATGGGCCCGGCGAAGCGCGTCCGGAAGGACTCGCGGCTGCCCAGCAGCCCCGGGAAGACGAGCCGGTACAGGCTCCACAGCTCCGACAACCGGTTCTCCACCGGCGTGCCCGAGAGGGCGATGCGCGCCTCGGCCTTCAGGCCCCGCACCGCCCTGGCCCGCGCCGTGTCCGGGTTCTTCACCGCCTGCGCCTCGTCCAGCACCAGCGTGGCGAAGGACACCTCGGAGAAGCGCTCGGCGTCGCGCATCAGCAGCGTGTAGCTCACCACCACCACGTCCCCCGCGCCCAGGCCGGAGAGCAGCTCCTCGCGCTCCGCCTCGCGGTAGCCGTGCAGCTTCAGCGAGGGAGCGAAGCGCGCCGCCTCGCGCATCCAGTTGAAGCACACCGAGGTGGGCGCCACCACCAGCGCCGGGCCGGCCTCCGCGCGGTGCAACAGCAGCGCGAGCGTCTGCAGCGTCTTGCCCAGCCCCATGTCGTCCGCGAGGCACCCGCCCCCACCCCAGGCCGTCAGCCGCGCCATCCAGACGAAGCCCTCGCGCTGGTAGTCGCGCAGCCGGGCCTTCAGGGCCGGGGGCACCGGCACCTTCATCTTCTGGGCCTCGCGGATGCGTGCCGCCAGGTGGCGCCAGTCCGGGGGAGCCTCGACCGTGGCACCCACCTCGGCCAGCGTGTCCAGCATGGGGGCCGCCGCCGCGCTCACCTCCCACTTGCCGTGCGAGGGGTGCGCCAGGTCCGCCAGGGGCGTGAGCTGCTGGCGCAGCGTCTCGGTGAGCCGCATCCAGCGCCCTGGCGCCAGCGCCACGTAGTGCTGCCCGCGCCGCAGTGCATCCAGCAGCAGGGCCAGCTCCACGCGCTCGCCCTCCAACTCCACGCCGCCCCGCACGCCGAACCAGTCGTGCTCCCGGAGCACCTCCACCCTCAGCCCCCGCGCGTCCGGCGAGCGCACCACGCTCCACGGCCGCTCGTCCCACTCCACGCGCAGCGAGGGGCCCGTCAGCGGCTCCAGCCGCTCCAGGAAGCCGAGCGCCGCCTCCGGGCCCTCCAGGAGGAAGTGGCCATGCGTCTCCACCGGCAGCCCCAGCCGCTCCAGCAGCGCGCCCGCCTCGGCGCGCTCGGCCTCCAGGTTCCTCCGCGCCCGCACCCGCTCCGTGCCCCGCAGGCCCCGGACGGCGTCCGCGCCCTCGCCCGGCACCAGCGGGGGCGCCTCGGGCAGGGGCCGCACCAGCAGCCAGCCCTCCAACGACTCCCCTCCCGTGGGCCGCAGGCGCAGCAACAACCCGGGCGTGGCGGGCACCTCGCGCGCCTCCAGGGAGGGGGGAAGGGACACGGGAATGGAGGACTCCACCCCCCCGAGCCGGTGCAGCAGCTCCGCGCGCGACGAGGCGGGCAGGCGCCCTCCGTACTCCACCACCGGCGCCAGCACCGCCAGGGCCTCGGGCGAGGCGGACACCAGCGTCACCCGCGGCAGCTCCGGCTCCACGTACAGCCACGGCAGCGGGGCCCGCCCCGCCATCAACTTCAGCAGGATGCGCATGGACACCGGCTCGCCGCCAAACGTGGGGCGCACCCGCAGCCCTTCCACCGCCTCCGCCCCCTCCTCGAGGGTGAAGCCGAGCTGCGCGGAGCGCACCCGCAGCGGTGTCTCCGGCTTCGCCTCGAACACCAGCCGCGGGTGGTGCTCGAGCAGCTTCAGCGCCTGGACGAGCAACCGCCGGCGATCTCCCGGCTCCTGCATCCTCGACACGAGGCGGCACAGCTCGAAGGCCTCCACCTCCTCGGGGGAGACGAGCGCGGCCCGGGCCTCGGCCTCGTCGCGCGGGACCACCGGCGTTCCCTTGGACAGCCCGCCCCGCTTCAACGGCCGGTGGAGGTAGGGCCGCAGGCGGGGCTCTCCCTGGGCGAAGCCCTCCAGCCGGAAGCGGACCTGGGCGGGGGTGGACGCGGACTCCTGGCGGGCCCGGAGCCCGAGCCCCACCTTGTCCAGGGCGGCCAGCAGGGCCCGGCCAGGCGCCACGATGAGCCGCTCGGCGAGCCGGGCGTTCTCCCCCGCCCGCCGCGAGTCCCCCAGCGCGGCGAGCAGCAGCTCGAGCGCGGTGAGGGCGTGAATGCAACGCGCCGGCCCGAGCACGGCACACGTCGAGCACGAGACGGCGTCCTCCTCCTCCGCCAGGAGCTGGGCCAGGTCCACCCGCACGCACTGCCGCTGGTAGTGCTCCGGGAGATGATGTGCCGCGGAGCGCCCGTAGCCGGACTCGTGGACGTGCGCGACCGGGCGCTCCTCCGGGAAGCGCAGCACCCGCTCGTTGTCGGGCAGGAGGCGGGGAACGGCGTGCTCGCGCACCCGGGCCCGCTCGCGCTGGAGCAGCTGCACGAGGGGCTCGAGCCGCTCATCCGTGGGGGGCGCAAACCCGCGGCGGGTGCGCTCCAGCTCCAGCCCCAGACCCACCCGGTGGGCCTCGAGGCGGGCCCGGAGCCAGGCGGCCCGCTTGAAGAGCTCCCGATCCTTCCCGGACCAGGCCTCGGGCAGCGGCCGGGAGCCGTCCAGGATGGAAGCGACCGGGTACTCCTCCAGGAGGAAGAGCTGGCGGGAGAGGCCGAACCCGCGTGGCAGCAGCGGCTCCAGCTCCGAGACGGGGAGGGAGCGCAGATGGGGGACGTGGTGCGCCTCCAGCCAGCCCGGCACCTCCTCGGGGCTGGGCAGCGGAGCCTCCCCCTGTCCGGGGGGAGCCTCCGCCTCCTGCTCGGGACGGAGGGCGTCGAGGACGGCCAGCCCGAGCGCCACCACGTGCTGGCAGATGACGGCGGACTGGAAGCGGGAGCACGGGCAGTTGCCGAGCAGCCCCTGCTCGTTCGCGGACACCGACACCGGGAGATGGCCGCCCCGGCCGCGGACCTCTCCGTGCAGCACGTCCGTCACGGCGAACCAGGAGAGCACCCGGTCCTTGGCGGCCAGCGCCGCGCCCTGGGCGTAGAGGTCGTCGCCCGCGAGCAGTTGGAGCTGTTCCCGGGTGAGCCAGTGACGCAGCCACTTGCCGGGCAGGGAGGTGGACTTTTGCGGTGATGCGTTCGGCATGACCTCCAAGATAACGTCGAAAAGCGGGGCTGTCCGCGTCCACGTTCTCGGACTGGTGGCCGCCGGGCGTCCGGCCGGGCGAGCCATCCGCTCCAGGCGCGAGGCCTCGGCGAAGTCTGGGAGGAGGAGGTGCCGCGTCCTGGCCGGGAACCAGGACCGGGCGGGTCCGGGGCACCGTGGGGCGCGCCTCCGGACCCGCGCGGGGACGACGAACTAGCCGTTCACCTTCTTCCACGAGGGACGGGTGCTGAGGCGCTGCCACCACGACTTCACGTGCGGACGCTCGGTGATGAGGGTGCCGTGGGGCGTGGCGGAGAGGTACTGCAGGTAGGGCATCCAGGAGATGTCCGCGAGGGTGAACCGGTCGCCCGCGAGGTAGGCCTGGGACATGAGCGCGCGGTCCACCACGTCGAGCGCCTTGGCGGTGCCGTCACGGCCCTTGTTCACCTTGTCCATGTCGGGCTTGCCGCCGCTCATGGGCTTGAAGAACATCTCCATGACGATGGCCATGGCGCTCGAGGAGAAATAGGACTGCTCGACGCTGAGCCACTGCTCCATGCGGCCGAGCGAGGGCAGATCGCTCGGGGTGAGCTTCTCGCCCGGCAGCTTCGCGTCGAGGTAGCGGATGATGGCGCGCGACTCGTACATGGTGAAGCCGTCATCCTCGAAGTAGGGGATGACGCCGAAGGGGTGCTTCGCCACGTACTGGGGCGCCTTGTGCTCGCCCTTCATCAAATCCACCATCACGAACTGGGCCTCGTGGCCCTTCTCCGCGAGCGTGGTGAGCACCTTGCGGGTGCAAGTGCTGTACGGATGACCGTAGACCTTCATGAACGTGCCTCCTGTGGGGGTTGAAGCGGGGCGAAGCTATAAGAAGCCCCCGGGGGTTGCGCCAGCCTTCCATGCCATGGAGCGGAAGCGCACACCCGGGTGGCTCGTGGACATCATCGTGACGCGCAAGCGTGTCCGCAGGTAGGCCACCCGAGAGGAGAGACACGTCATGACCAGCCTTCCGTCGATCGTGCTGGGCCTGGAGGAGCCACCCGAGGAGCTCGAGGTCGCGCGCGTCCCGCCCGGGAAAACGTTCACTGATGGTGTGCTACGGGCCGGAGCCGCGAGGGTGGACATCACGCCCGGCTTCCTCACGCCCACGGCGGGCTGGTCGCTGTCCGGACACAGGATGCGTGCGATGTGGGGGCGGCTCCACGCGCGCGTGCTCGTGCTGGACGATGGCCAGGGGGAGCGGGTGGCCCTCATCGCGGCGGACCTGCACGCGGGCTCGCGCTACCTCGCGGAGAGGCTCGCGGAGCGCACCGCGTCACTGGGCCTGCACATCGGCCGGCTCTTCCTCACGGGCACGCACACGCACAGCGGACCGGGCAACTTCTACGGCAGTCCGTTCTACGATTCCCTCGCGCAACCCAGGCCGGGGCTGGACGCGCGGGGGGTGGCGTACCTCGTGGAGCAGTTGGAGCGGGGGGTGCGCGAGGCCTGCGAGCGCCTGCGCCCGGCGCGCGTGGGGCATGGCGTGTCCCGGCTCTGGGGGTACTCGCGCAACCGGAGCATGAAGGCCTCCCGCGACAACTTCCCTGGCCAGGAGGACGCCGCGCTCCGCCGTGAAGCGGAGGCCCTGGGCTTTCCCGAGGGCACGCCATCCGACATGCCCTCGGAGCTCGCACTCGAGCAGGTGTTCGTGGACCCGCGGGTGCAGGTGCTCTGGGCCGACGAGGCGCAGGCGCCCCACCGGCCGATTGGCGCCTTCGGCACGTTCGGAGTGCACTCGGCGATGCTCGCCCTGAACCACGCCCTGGGAAGCGCGGACCTCTTCGGGGTGGCCACCCACCATGCCGAGCACCTGATGCGCCGTGCGGAGCCGGGCACCGAGCCGGTGCTCGGGCTCGCCGCGGGCACCATCGGGGACTCGGACCCGACACTGCCCGGCATGCCGGTGGACGAGCTGAAGCGGCAGCGCCACGGCCGGACGCGGAACCTGGAGCTGGCGGAGAAGGTGGGCCAGGAGCTGGGACAGCGTCTCTACGAGGCGTGTGGCGCCGCACGAGCACGGGCGGAGACGTCGGTGCGCCTCTCGGTCCACTTCGACGAGCCCACGATTCGCGACGCCACGCTGTCGGATGGCACGCGGCTGCCGCGCGAGGCGCAGGTGGGAGGCCCCACGCTCGGCGGCTCGGAGCTGGGAGGAGGGATTCCCATCCTGTTCCGCGAGGGGATGCGGAACACGCTGGGGGACACCGATCCACAGTGGCCCAAGGAGCCGCCGCTCCTGCTGGAGAGCATCCTCGCGGATCTCCTCAAGTACCAGCCGCCGGCCCTGCCGCTGCGGCTGCTGAAGGTGGGGAGCGTGTGGCTGATGGGGCTGCCAGGAGAGCCCACGTCCTGGCTGGGCAACCGCCTGGGCCGGGAGCTGCGCCAGTTGGGGGCACGCGAGGTGATGGTCGCGGGCGTGTGTGGCGACTACGTGGGCTACCTCACCACGGGGGCCGAGTACGAGCGCCAGCACTACGAGGGCTCCAGCACGATCTGGGGAAGGAACACGGAGCGCTGGCTCGTCGAGCACTGCCGGGCCCTTGCGGGGAGCGCACCCGGGCGCGTCCCCTCGAACGCAGCACGCTTCCCGGTGAGGTGGGGCGGGCACGAGGAGCTCTCGAGCCCAAGACCGCCGATGAACGATGCCCTCCCCTACTGGCCCCGGCGGCCCCGCTTCGACGAGCCGAGACTGTTCCGGGGACGCCTGCTGTTACGAGGGAGCTGGTTCGCCTGGGCGCCACAGGAGAACCGGGAGCTGGGGCGAGGGCCCTGGGTGCAACTGGAGGACGCGGACACGGGCGAGGTGCTGCACAGCCGAGGGCTGCCGGTGGATGACCAGCATCAGCGCTTCCTGCTGGAGTTCACCGACGACGAGGACCACATCGACTGGCGCTGGTCGGTGATGCTCGAGGACTGGAGGCACTGGGTGGGGCGGACGGTGCGCTTCCGGGCCCTGGGTCCGCGAGGCGTCCGCGTGCAGCCACCTCCGGGGGCCCAGTGGCCCGAGCGCCAACTGGTGGCGAACCCCCCGGAGGACCGATAGGCGTCTAAGTTCGAGTTTCGCACTTTTTCAGGGGCCCAACTGACGGTAGGCAGAGGGAAAACGTAGTTCCAGAGGAAAAAACGGGTGTTTTCGGAGGACCCATGGCTCACGAAGGTTCGCGGAAACTCCTTCGGTGTTTCCCCCATGGCTTGAGCTGTGATGGCTTCCCTGCCGCAGATGGTGCCGCTCTCGATGAGGAGTCTCCCCGAGAGTTTCAGAGGGACAAGCACCAAGAAGAGCACCGCGTACTGGGTGAGCACGCGTACTGGGTGAGCAGGAGTCTCAGGTCGCCCCCCTTCGAGCCTACCCAAAAAGTGCGAAACTCGAACTAAGCAGGTGACCAAAAGTCCCCGACACAATAACGCGGAGGGCCTACGCTGAGCCGATGCGCAAGGCAGGAGTCCTCTCCCGCCGCATTGAAGGCCGTTCCTTTTTGTAAAGGAACTTTGGCTACCTACTTATAGCGTCTCAGCAAAGTAATGTCAGGGCTGGCGGGATCGGGAGGTCCGAGCCCTGCCACAGCCTGCGCAGGAAGTGGTCTTTCCTGCAGATGGCGTCGTGTTCGGCCTCGACGACCGCTCCGCGGTGGTAGGCATCCACGCGGCGTCCGAGCGGACATTACTTTCCTGAGACGCTATAGCGGTGTTCCTCCATCGTGGACATCACCGTGACGCGGCGGCGCGTCCGCAGGCAAAAGGAATGGCACACAACCGTGAACCGCAGAAGAAGAAGGCCGGGCTACTGAGCCGGGACGTGCCGAGGCCTCTGGCAACGGAGCCGAACCCGAGCGCGGAACCTCGGCAGGCGCCTACGCTCGCCCTCGATCAAGAAGCAGCGAGGGCGGGCGGATGTACGCAGTAGAACGACGTAGCGGCTCGATGCAGGACAACCAGCCCTGGGATTGGGGCAGTTGTAGTGACGTAAGTGGGTCAAAAAAACTCCTGTCGCCTGCCCCCTCCCCTCATCCAGCAAGCTCGACAACAAGTATACTCGCCGCATGCATACTGCCGAGAACAGCACCCGACGGGCCGACGTGGTCATTCTAACGGCCGTGAAAGAAGAGTACGGAGCTGTGCTGCAAGTGGAGGCCGGCGCGTGGCCAGGCTCTACTTGGGATAAGGACGCCCAGAGCCCCAACAACCTGCTGGTCTCCTTCCGCAACTTCCAGGGATGCGGCGAGAGACCGCTGCGCGTCGCCGTCGCTCGGACCGCGAACATGGGCGCAGTTTCGGCCACCCATGCGCTCGACCAACTCGTCCAAGCCTACGATCCGGTGTGCATCGCCATGTGCGGAGTCTGTGCGGGGCGTCCCGGCAAGACCAATTTGGGCGACGTCATTGCCGCCGACAGGCTTTTCTTCCACGACGTCGGCAAGCAACTCTCCGCAGACTTCCAGTCGGACATCACGACGTACAACCTTCGTGATGACTGGAAGGTGGCCATTGAGCACTTCGACTTCGCCGCCCACTTACGCTACCAGCAGTGGTGGCTTGAGCGCCCGGTGCCTTACGCATGGCAGGAGAGTTGGCTACTCGCGAAACTGCTCGAAGGAGTCACCAACCCGGGGCGTCTCCCCGAGTGCGATGTGGCCTGTCCGCAGTGGACGAAGGTTGTCGAAAGGTTGTGGGCCTCCGAGCTCCTTGAGAAGGACAAACTCCAACTCTCGACCAAGGGCCGGGCGCACATCGAGAAACTGCTCGTCACTCATCGAGGCCAGTTCCCTGATATTTCAGTTGCTGGCAAGGACAGCAAGTTGCCATTCCGCGTCCATGTGGCCCCCATCGGCAGCGGCAGCGGTGTCATCGAAGACGAAACGTACTGGGGTTTTGTGACCGACAGCATGCGCAAAACGCTCGGCTTGGAGATGGAGGCAGCGGCCGTTGGCGCGCTCGCCCACGCGCTGCAACCGAACCGTGGGCGACCACTTCATGCGCTAGTGATGAAGGGCGTGATGGACTTGGGCAACGAGGGCCGAGATGATCTCTTCAAGGACTTCGCCGCCCGCGCCTCCGCCGAGTGCCTGCTGGCCTTTCTGCGTTCGCACTTAGACCCAGAGTTGATTCCTGGCGTGGACGACCTCCTTGTTCCCGGCACCGAGAAAATGCCGGCGGACCCACCTCCATCCGCTCTCCTCACTGCGCGGTATCAAGCGGTGGGCTTCGAAGAGTCGGGCCGCGCCGATATCCTCGCCGAATTAAATCGCTGGTGTGACGAAGGGCCGACAATGGCAGTGCGCCTCATCCATGCCGAGGGTGGGGTAGGCAAGACCCGCCTCGCCATCGAATGGATACGACAGCGACGGGCGGCGCGGTGGGCCGCCGGCTTCTTGGCAGCAACGGCTGCCGAGGATTGGTTGGAACGTCTATGGGCGTGCGGTCAATCGGTCGTAGTCGTGCTCGACTATGCCGAGAGCCGCCAAGGACTCCAAAAGATCCTCCAGCGTGCTCAGGACTACCGGCAGCAGGAAGGGAGCCGTGCCCTCCGGCGAATGCGCATCCTGTTGCTGGCTCGTAACTGCGGCGACTGGTGGACAGCGCTGCGGCAGACCGATACAGGGATGGGAAACTGGCTCGTGACCACACCGCCGCACGAGTTGAAGCCACTCGTTACGAACGAGGTCGAGCGCAAGGAACTCTTCTGCCGCGCGGTGGCGGCCTTCTCGCCAGAGAAGACGAATCCCATCGGTGGACGCCCACTGCCTACTCTTAGCGATAAACTATTCGAGCGAGTGCTATACCTCCACATGGCGGCAATCGCTTTCGTCGAGGGATGTGAACTTGCCCCGAACAAGTTGATGGATGCCATACTCGACCATGAGGAGCGGTTCTGGGCATCGCGCGCTACAGCCGACGAGGTGAAAACATCAGAGCGACAGTGGCTAGCCCGCCAGATGGTGGCTGTTGCCACGCTCCGTGGTGGACTCGCCGACCGAAACGATGCACGCACTGCCGCCGAACGACTCCTCGACCACACGCCGTCTGACGAAGAACAGGCGGTGCTTGGGCTGCTTCATCGAGTTTACGAGCGCGCTAGGGGGGAGATGTATCTGCCCGCGCTAGAGCCTGACCTCCTCGGTGAAGCAATGGTGCTGCGCGTTGCTGCCCCGCCGCTCAAAGAGCATCGAGTGTCAGCCAATTGGATTGAGCGAGCGTTCCCTCCCGACGACCATACAAGCGCCGTACAGACCGGCTTGGAGGTACTCGGACGCGCGTCTCTGGTCTCGCCCGCGCTGATGCGGCCTTGGATGGAGCGGATGCTCTCCGGGCTTCTGCTGGAACGGGCGTCGCTGGCGCTCAACGCCGCGAAGTCCGTGGGGTTGCGCACCGCGTTCTCGCCGCTCGGCGAGGTGCTCGCCGACCTGGTTGAGGCGGCAGGAGATCTCGAGGTTGCGCGCACGCTGGACAAGGCCATATTGCCTTTCCCAACGGTGTCACTATGCCGAATCGCCGAGTGGACACAGCGGACGCTGCTCATGGCTGTTCCAGAATCAGCGGACGAGGGCATACAGGAGGAGCGGGCGCGGCGACTCAGTGAACTCAGTATGAGGTTACGTGCGCTAGGGCGCAAAGAAGAAGCACTAGCGGCAGCCCGCGAGGCTGTCGAGTGCTTCAGTCTCCTCGTCCAGAGAAACCCCAACCCATTATTAGGGCTCAGCCTCTCCACAAGCCTCAACTACTACGGGATCACGTTGGGCGATATGGAGTACTGGGAGGAGGCGCTAGCGGCGACTCGCGATGCCGTCTACCTTGGCCGCTCTCTCGCCGAGATCAACTCTGACACCTTCCTCCCCATCCTTGCCGCGAGCCTCACCAATCTTGGCGTAAGATTGATTGGGATGAGGTACTGGGAAGAGGCATTAGCGTCGCTTCGCGAGGCCCTCGAACACTATCGCCTCCTTGCCCAGCGCAATCCCGACGCCTTCCTCCCCAATCTCGCCACAAGCCTCTCCCATCTTGGCAAAGGGTTGAGAAGCAGTGGGCACCCGAAGGAAGCATTAGCGGCGACTCGCGAGGCCGTTGACCTTCGCCGCACTCTCACCGAACGCAATCCGGATGCATTCATCCCCGACCTCGTCGAGAGCCTCATCGACCTAGGCGATAGCCTAATCGAGATGGGTCGAGAGGACGAGGCGCTGGCGGCGATTCGCGAAGCCGTAGATCTTCGCCGTCGCCTCGCCGAGAGTAACCCCGACGCATTCCTCCACGACCTCGCTGCGAGCCGCATCGACCTCAGCCACACATTGCGTCGATTGGGACACCAAGAGGAAGCGCTGGATGCGGCGAACAAGGCCGCTGTGCACTACCGCATCCTCGCCGAGCACAATCCCGACGCCTTCCTCTCCGGCCTCGCTGCGAGCCTCCACAACGTCAGCGCAGGGTTGTACGACATGGATCGAAAGGACGAGGCACTGGCGACAATTCGCGAAGCCGTAGACCTTCGCCGTCGCCTCGCCGAGAAAAACCCCGACGCGGTCCTCCCTTACCTCGCACTGAGTCTCATGAGCCTCGGCGCCATCTTGATGGAGAAGGAGCGTATGGAAGATGCCTTGACAGCGACTCGCGAAGCTATCGACATTAGCCGTCCTCTCGCCGAGCGTGACCCTGAAGTCGTCCATACCCTCGTCGGGAGCCTAGTCAATCTCAGTAGCATGTTAAGCGAAATGGGATGGACAGAGGAGGCGCTGGCGGTCGCTGAGGAAGCTGCCAACAAACTCTGGCCCTTCTTCGAATGCAACCCGCACTCATTCGAGCACCTCGCGAAACATATGCTCGACCAAGCGCAATTGCTTCACAAATCACTCCATCAACCTTACTCGCGGATGCTCATCAGGCGAATCGCCACCTTCGAGCGCCTCACGAAGAGCACCGTTCGCCGGTAAACCTGAGCAACTATTGGCCTCTCTGGTTCAGGAGGTTGTGGAAAGCCGCCCACCGGAGCAGATAGGATGCTGTTGTCCGAGCGTCTGGTTCCAAAAGTCGCATTGGGGAGAACCAGGAGGTGGAGCCGAAGATGAGGGTGCGCTCATGGGCATCCCAGCGGTCCTCGCGAAGCCTAGGAGCTTGTCGGAGTATCCCACCGTAGAGGGTGGACCAGAGGGGTGACGCCCCAGGTGGTCCTTCAGAGGGGAGGCGAGTTCTGGTTGAAGGTGGAGGGTGAGCACCACCTCGACGAAGAAGC
>NZ_DBNGVP010000038.1:0-40648 GCF_057119385.1 Archangium sp.
AGTCGGACAGCAGGGACGGCTCGTGATAGGTGCGCGGCTTGCGCCCCGCACCGGGGCGCCGCAAACGCAGGCGGCCATCCGAATGCGTCACCGGCGTCCGGCCATGCCGGATTTCATGAATGCCGGCGCGAATAGTAGGCCGTGAAAGCCCGGTAGCGCGCGCAACTGCGCTGATGCCCCCGCGCCCCAGCGCCAGCGCTTCTGTAGCAGCCCAACGACGCCGACTCTGCTCGTCAAGCACAGGCCGCATTTCTTCATACTTCTCCGCTATCAGCTTCTCCGAGCTCATGTCTTAAAAACTCGCACATTGGAAAGTTTATTTCCAGACGGCGCCTTTGCGAAGCTGCCGAAGCCGCCCTTTGATTTCCTCACCTTTGAGGAGGCTGAGCGCCTGATCAACGCCACCGAGCCGGAATGGCGCGCGCTGATCCTGGTGGCGCTCAAGGCGGGGCTGCGGCAAGGCGAGCTGATCGGGCTCCAGTGGGGCGACGTGGACTTGCAGCGCGGCAAGCTGCACGTCCGGCGTACCATCTGGCGCGGGGTCACTGGCCTGCCCAAAGGCGGGCGCGAGCGGCTGGTAGAGCTGCCGGGCTCGGCAGTGGACACGCTCAAGGGACACCGGCACCTGCGCGGCCCTTACGTGTTCTGCCAGGAGGACGGCCAGCCGCTTACTGACGGGCTGATGAAGCTGCCGCTGCGCCGCGCCCTCCAGGGGGCCGGCATCACGCGCGAGCAGGGCCGCATCGGCTGGCACGACCTGCGGCACACCTACGGCAGCCACCTCGCCATGAGGGGGATCCCGCTGACGGTGATCAAGGAGTTGATGGGGCACGCGACCATCGACATGACGGAGCGCTATGCCCACCTGAGCCCCGACACCCGGAGAGAGGCGGTCGGTGTTCTGGACCGGCCTCTTGCTCCGGCGTGCGACATACGTGCAACACAAGCTGGGGGAGCTGCTAACCCCCCGTGATTACAGCGTGAAAAAGTGGAGGCGGCGGGAATCGAACCCGCAGCCTGGCACCGGCCCGCCGCCGAGCAACAGGGCCCCCATTCCGCCGATGGCCAACTGGCCGCGTCATCTCCTCTACCCTTTTCGCGGTGGGCGCGGACCTGCGGGGCCCCGTGCTCCTTCCGGGGCCTCCCTCTTCTTCCGTGGCGCCGCCTCGCGGGCCACGTCCACGAAGGCTCGCAGCGCGGGCGAGACCTGCGCGCGGCTGGGGAAGTAGAGGAACAGGCCCGGCACCCACGCCGCGTAGGGCTCCAGCACCACGCGCAGGGTGCCTCGCCGCAGCTCCTCCGTCACCATGGGCTCGAACGCGTAGGCGAGCCCCACCCCGGCCTCCGCCATCCGCAGCAGCAGGTGGCTGTCCGAGGTGATGACGGGCCCCCGCACCGGCACGCGCCAGCTCCGTGGCCCGCGCTCCAGCTCCCACTGGTAGATGCCTGACGTCGTGGGGGAGCGGATGCAAATGCAGTCATGGGACAGCAGCTCGTCCGGCGTCTCCGGCGTGCCCCTCCGCTCCAGGTACGAGGGCGCGGCCACCACCACGAACCGGCACGCGTCCGACAGCCGGAGCTGCACCATGTCCCGCTCGATGGACTCCGTCAGCCGGATACCCGCGTCCAGCCCCTCGGCCACGATGTCCACGAAGCGGTCCTCCACCCGGACGTCCACCTCCACCTTCGGGTAGCGCGCGAGGAACCGCGGCAGCAGCGGCACGATGAGGGTGGACACCGCGATGGTGGGCACCGTCAGCCGCACCCGGCCCGTCACCTCCCCAGGCTGCACCGCGGCCGTCCGCATCGCTTCCAGCGCCTGGTCCACCGCCGGCCCGGCATTCTCCAGCAGGCGCCGCCCCGCCTCCGTCAACGCCACGCTCCGGGAGGTCCGCGTGAGCAGGGGCACGCCCAGCCGTTCCTCGAGCTGGCGGACGGACTGGCTCAGCGCGGATGGAGAGATGCCGAGGTCGGCGGCGGCGGCCGTGAAGCCGCGCCTCCGGGCCACGGCGAGGAACGCATTCAGGGCATTGAGGGGGGTGAAGGCCATCTTGAAGTATTTCTAAATGGCCCATATGGATCCCGCCAGTTTCGCCCGCTGTTCCCGGAGTGCATACCTGAGGGGCGCGTGGCCCCCAGGCCACGAAAACTCCCAAGGACAACCCCATGCCGAAGACTTCTGCCTATGCCGCCCCCGCCGTTGGAAAGCCGCTGGCGCCCTTCTCGTTCGAGCAGCGCGAGGTGGGCCCCCATGACGTGCTCATCGACATCCTTTACTGCGGGGTCTGCCACTCCGACATCCACCAGGCCCGTGACGAGTGGGGCGGCGCCATCTTCCCCATGGTGCCGGGCCACGAGATCATCGGCCGCGTCAAGCAGGTGGGCCAGCACGTCACGAAGCTGAAGGTGGGCGACATGGCGGGCGTGGGCTGCATGGTGGACTCGTGCCGCGACTGCCAGACGTGCCACCGGGACCTGGAGCAGTTCTGCGAGAAGGGGATGGCCGGCACCTACAACAGCACGTACATGGACCGGAAGACGCCGACCTACGGCGGCTACGCGGCCCGCATCGTCGTCACCGAGCACTTCGCGCTGAAGGTGCCCGAGGGGCTCGACCCCGCCGCGGCCGCGCCGCTGCTGTGCGCCGGCATCACCACGTACTCGCCGCTGCGGCAGTGGAACTGCAAGAAGGGCGCTCGCGTGGGCGTGGTGGGCCTGGGCGGGCTGGGCCACATGGCCGTGAAGCTCGCCGCGTCCATGGACGCGGAGGTGACGGTGCTCAGCACGTCCCGCACCAAGGAGGCCGACGCGCGCCGCCTGGGCGCCCAGGGCTTCGAGGTCACCAAGGACGCGGGCACCTTCAAGAAGCTGTCGGGCCGCTTCGATCTCATCCTCGACACCATCTCCGCCCCGCATGACTACAACCAGTACCTGCGCATGCTGCGCCCCCAGGGCACCATGGTGGTGGTCGGCGTGCCGCCGGAGGCGGTGCCCGTGAACGCGTTCTCGCTCATTGGCGGGAACAAGCGCCTGGCCGGGTCGATGATCGGCGGCATCGCCGAGACGCAGGAGATGCTCGACTACTGCGCGAAGCACAACATCGTGTCGGACATCGAGATCATCCCCATCCAGAAGATCAACGAGGCCTACGAGCGCATGATGAAGGGCGACGTGCGCTACCGCTTCGTCATCGACCTCGCGAGCCTCGAGCGCGCGTAGCGCGAGGGCGTCCGCCCCCCGTGACTCAGCAGGCGCAGCCGGGGCCCTTGCGGCAGACCTTGCTGCACGAGATGCATGAGTCTCCGCAGGGACAGCCCTTCGTGCACACCTTGCAGCAGTTGCGCGCGGGCTCGACGCTGCTGGGAGACTCCGACGAGGTGGTGTCCTCCGAGTCTTCCCAGTTCGTGCTCCGGGAAGTCTCCGGCTGCGTGGAGGCGGGCGCCACGTTGTGCTCCGAGGGAGACTGCTCCGGCTGACGCTGAAGCTGGCCAGCGACGTCCTCCGGCGATGAACGCGTGAGCGCGCTCGAGCAACGCTGAAGGTCCTCGGCGCTCGGAGCCTTGTCCTTCCCCGGCTGCTTGTGCCGCAGGCGCAGAGCATCGGCCGCGCACGAGCAGAAGCTCAGTCGCTGCACCTCACTGATGCTCGAGTCGGACTTCTTGACCTTCTCGGAACAGGTCAGGACGAAGGTCACGACCGCTTCGCTGGACAGCTCTTGCGGCTCGAAGCGGTTCGGCGTGTCAGCGAAGGCGGTGAGCGACAGGCACAGCACGGCAATCAGCACGTGACGGGACATGGATCCTCCGCGAGCTACGTATCAAGCAAGCTTGGATCCTCCCATACGTCTTCGTAGCCATCCGCGACCAGAAATCGCCATCCTGGAGGAAGCCCCAGGAACTTCAATGCAAGCGGACACCACTCGGCCAGATGGGCCACATGCACGGGCTGGAAGAAATCAGGTTCCGCGGATGGCTCGTCACCTGCCCAGATGTACCAGCCCGTGGTGTCTCCCTGGATGCGGTGTCGCAGCCCGTTGATGGGCATGAGCCCACTCTTCACGTTGAGGGAGATCCCGACCTTCATGTCCGAGGGAGACTCAACGAATCGCGCTCCATGCTCTACACAGAGCCTGAGCTGTGAAGCGCGAATATCGCCACGCATGAGAGATTCTCAGCCCAGCGCCGCGCGGGCGTTGCGGAACATCCGCATCCAGGGGCCGTCCTCGCCCCACTCCGGCGGGCACCACGAGTACTGCACGCTCCGGCTCACCCGCTCCGGGTGCGGCATCATGATGGTGACCCGCCCATCCCTCGACGTCAGGCCCGCGATTCCGTGCGGCGAGCCGTTCGGGTTCGCCGGGTACGTCTCCGTCACCCGCCCGTGGTTGTCCACGAAGCGCACCGGCACCATCCCCAACCCGTTCACCCTCGCCGCCTCCTCGGCGCTCGCGAACTCCGCCCGCCCCTCGCCGTGCGACGACGCGATGGGGATGCGGCTCCCCGCCATGCCCTTGAAGAACAGCGACGGGCTCTCCGCCACCTCCACCTGCACCAGCCGCGCCTCGAACTGCTCCGACGCGTTGCGCACGAAGTGCGGGAAGTGCTCCGCTCCCGGAATCAGCTCGCGCAACTGCGACATCATCTGGCAGCCGTTGCAGATGCCCAGCGCGAACGTGCCCGAGCGCGCGAAGAACGCCGCGAACTCGTCCCGGGCCCGCGCGTTGAACAGGATGGAGCGCGCCCAGCCTCCACCCGCTCCCAGCACGTCGCCGTACGAGAACCCTCCGCACGCCGCCACGCCCGTGAAGTCCTTCAGCGACACCCTCCCCGTGAGGATGTCGCTCATGTGCACGTCCACCGCACTGAAGCCCGCGCGCATGAACGCCCGCGCCATCTCGAACTGGCTGTTCACGCCCTGCTCGCGAAGAATCACCACCCGGGGCTTCGCGCCCTTCGCGATGTACGGCGCCGCCACGTCGTCCTTCGCATCGAACGTGAGCCGCGCCGACAGACCCGGCTCGCCCGGGTCACACTTCGCGGCGTACTCCTCCTCCGCGCAGCGCGGGTTGTCGCGCAGCTTCTGCATCTCGTAGCTCACGCGCGACCACACCTTGCGCAGCGCCACCACGTCCTCCTCCAGGAGGACCTTTCCGCCCTGCCGCACCCGCACCGTCAGCGCCGCGCTCGGCCGGCCCAGCTCGTGGCAGTGCGCGCCCAGCCCGTACCGCGTCAGCACGTCGCGCACGCGCTGGAGATCCGTGGCCTTCACCTGCAGCACCGCACCCAGCTCCTCGTTGAAGAGCGCCGCCACGGCATCCGCGCCCAGCGCGGCCACGTCCACGTCGAAGCCGCAGTGTCCCGCGAAGGCCATCTCCACCAGCGTGGTCAGCAGACCACCGTCGGAGCGGTCATGGTAGGCCTGCACCAGACCCGCCTCGTTGAGCAACTGCATCGCGGTGAAGAAGCCCTTGAGCGTCTCGGGGTTCTCCACGTCCGGGCAGCGCGGGCCCACCTGCGAGTACGCCTGCGCCAGCACCGAGCCCCCCAACCGCTGCTTGCCGCCCGCCAGGTCCACGAACACCAGCCGAGAGTCCGCGCCCGGCTCGCGCAGCTGCGGCGTGAGCGACTTGCGCACGTCCAGCACCGGCGCGAACGCCGACACGATCAGCGACAACGGCGCCGTCACCGCCTTGCGAGCCCCCTTCTCCTCCCACACCGTGCGCATGGACATGGAGTCCTTGCCCACCGGGATGGTGAGCCCCAACGCCGGGCACAGCTCCATGCCCACCGCCTTCACCGCGGCGTAGAGGTTGGCGTCCTCGCCCGGGCTGCCGGCCGCCGCCATCCAGTTGGCCGACAGCTTCACGTCCCCCAGCCGCCCGATCCGCGCCGAGGCGATGTTCGTCACGGCCTCGGCCACCGCCATGCGCGCCGAGGCGGCCGCGTCGATGAGCGCCACCGGCGTGCGCTCGCCCATGGACATGGCCTCGCCCGTGTAGCCCGCGTGCGCCGACAGCGTCACCGCGCAGTCCGCCACCGGCACCTGCCACGGGCCCACCATCTGGTCCCTCGCCGTCAGGCCCGACACCGTCCGGTCACCGATCGTGATGAGGAAGCCCTTGTCCGCCACCGTAGGGTGCCCCAACACCCGCCCCAGCATCTCCTTCACCGGCGCGTCCAGCTTCAGCTCGGCGTGCGTCAGCGGCCGGGACTTCACGTCCCGGTGCATGCGCGGCGGCTTGCCGAACAGCACGTCCATCGGAATGTCGATGGGCGCGTTGCCGAACCGCCGGTCCGTCAGCTTCAGCGCCTGCTCCTCCGTGGCATCGCCCAGCACCGCGAAGGGCGCCCGCTCGCGCTCGCACAGCGCCGCGAAGCGCGCCAGGTCCTCCGGCGCGATGGCCAGCACGTAGCGCTCCTGCGCCTCGTTGCACCAGATCTCCACCGGCGCCATGCCGGGCTCCGCGTTGGGCACCTCGCGCAGCTCGAAGCGGCCACCCAGGTTGTTGTCGTGGATGAGCTCCGGCACCGCGTTGGACAGGCCACCCGCGCCCACGTCGTGAATCGAGCGGATGGGGTTCGCCTCTCCCTGCGCCCAGCAGCGGTCGATGACCTCCTGGCAGCGCCGCTCCATCTCCGGGTTGTCACGCTGCACCGAGGCGAAATCCAGGTCCGCCGCGCTCGTGCCCTGCGTCATCGAGGACGCCGCGCCACCACCCAGGCCGATCAGCATCGCCGGGCCTCCCAGCACGACGATCTTGTCCCCCGGCTTCAGCGTGCCCTTCTGCACGTGCCCGTCCCGGATGTTGCCCAGGCCACCGGCGATCATGATGGGCTTGTGGTAGCCGCGCACCTCGACGCCCTCGGGCGTGGACACCTGCTGCTCGAAGCTGCGGAAGTAGCCGCACAGGTTGGGCCGGCCGAACTCGTTGTTGAAGGCGGCGCCCCCCAGCGGGCCTTCGATCATGATGTCGAGCGCGGAGACGATCCGCTCCGGCTTGCCGTAGGGCTGCTCCCAGGGCTGCTCGAAGCCGGGGATGCGCAGGTTGGACACGGAGAAGCCCGTCAGGCCCGCCTTGGGCTTCGCGCCCCGGCCCGTGGCGCCCTCGTCGCGAATCTCTCCGCCCGCGCCCGTCGAGGCGCCCTGGTGCGGCGAGATGGCCGTGGGATGGTTGTGCGTCTCCACCTTCATCAGGATGTGCGCGGGCTCGCGGTGGAAGCGGTACTCGCCGGTGGTCACCTCCGGGAAGAGGCGATCCACCTCGAAGCCCTCCATCACCGCCGCGTTGTCCTTGTACGCCGACAGCACGCCTTCCTTGTGCGCCGCGTAGGTGTTCTTGATGGACTGGAAGAGCGAGCGCTCCTGCTCCTTCCCATCGATGGTCCACGAGGCGTTGAAGATCTTGTGCCGGCAGTGCTCGCTGTTGGCCTGCGCGAACATCATCAGCTCGACGTCGGTGGGGTTGCGCTTCAGCTCCGTGAAACGCGCCACCAGGTAGTCGATCTCATCCTCGGCCAGCGCCAGACCCAGCTCGCGGTTGGCGGTGACGAGCGCGGCCCGGCCTCCGCCCACCACGTCCACCGTCGTGAACGGCCGGGGCGTGTGCCCGGCGAAGAGGATGGCCGCGTCCTCCTCGCGCCCCACCACCGCCTGCGTCATCCGGTCGTGCAGCACCGGCTGCACCCGGGCGAGCTGCTCGGAGCCCAGCGCCTTGCCGGCCTGGTCGGCGACCCAGTAGGCAACACCCCGCTCGATGCGCCGCACCGAGCGCAGGCCGGTGTTCTGGAAGATGTCCGTGGCCTTCGAGGACCAGGGCGAGATGGTGCCGGGACGGGGGATGACGAGCAGCAGGCTCCCGCGCCGCTCGCCACGGGCCAGCCGGGGGCCGTACTCCAACAGCCTGTCCATCAAGGTCCGCTCGGACTCGGAGAGAGCGTCCGCGACGTCGACGAAGTGCACGAACTCCGCGTAGACGGAGGCCACGGCGGGCTCCAGCTCACGGCAGCGAGCGAGCAGCTTGGCCAGACGGAACTCGGAGAGGGCGGGGGCGCCACGCAGGGTGAACATGGAGTCGCCTCTTATCTCCACGGACCCCCTCCTGCATCTGAAAGAGATCGTCACGGGAGCCAGAAGCCCCCGCTCCCCTGCCCTCTTCCGAGTGGTCGGAGGGCCTTCCGCCGGGTCCGGATATGGTTGAATGCCGCCGGTCCGACATGGCCGGGTCCCACGGGCCCGGCGGGGGAGTCTCCGAGGAACAGCATGGTGAGAGCGAACACGAACCTGGCGGCCCTGTGCGTCCTGGTGCTGGGAGGGGCCTGCACGTCCCCCACTCCCGAGCAACCGGCCCGGCAGGCGCCGAAGGCCACCCGCCGCGCCCTGGGTGAAGGTCCCGCCAACCTGGTGGACGTGGGCGTGAAGGCCGAGCGCGCGCTGGTGCGCTACCCCGAGTCCCCCATCGCCGCGGGGAACACGCTCCTCTTCACGGCCAACGAGGACAGCACCGGGCCCGAGCTGTGGAGGCTCGACGCCACGGGCCCCGCCCTGGTGGCCGACATCGTCCCGGGCACCACCGGCTCGTCGCCCTCCCAGCTCTTCCACTCGCGGGGGCTCACCTGGTTCACCGCCGCGGACGCCGCGCATGGCGTGGAGCTGTGGCGCACCGACGGCACCACCCCGGGGACCTTCCTGCTCAAGGACATCTTCCCCGGTCCGGACAGCTCGCGGCCCACGGAGTTCGCCGAGCTCAACGGGTGGATCTTCTTCAGCGCCAATGACGGCACGTACGGCCCCGAGCTGTGGCGCACCGATGGCACCCCGGAAGGCACGCAGCTCGTCCGGGACATCTCCCTGGGCTCGGGCGGCAGCGAGCCCCAGTCCTTCACCGAGCTGGGCGGGAAGCTCTACTTCCTGGTCAAGGATCCGGGCGGCGCCAGGCAGCTGTGGCGCACCGATGGCACCGCGGCGGGCACCGTCCGGGTCGGAGCGGGCGTGACCGTCACGGCCTCCTCGGGGCGAGGGCTCGTCCGCTCCGGCCGGGCGCTCTACTTCGCGGGCAGCGAGGGCACCGCGGGCGCCGAGCCGTGGAAGACCGACGGCACCGAGGCGGGCACGCAGCGCGTCAAGGACATCCTCCCCGGCGCGACGGGCTCCAACCCCGTGCAGCTCACGGCTTTCGACGGCGCGGTGTACTTCGTCGCCTCGGACGGCGTGACGGGGCGTGAGCTGTGGAAGACGGATGGCACCGAGGCGGGCACCCAGCGCGTCCTCGAGATCATCTCCGGCAACAACTCCGTGGAGAAGCCCGACGCGCTCGTGGCCGCCAGCACGCGCCTCTTCTTCATGCTGAGGGACGCGAGCAACACCGAGAGCGCCCTCTACGCGACGGACGGCACGGCGGCGGGCACCGCGAAGCTGGTGGACTTCAAGGCCCTGGGCGGCAAGGGCCCCCTGATGATGACGGCCCTGGGGAGCACGCTCTACTTCACCGGGTACGAGCCAGGCGTGGGCCACGAGCTGTGGACGAGCGACGGCACGCCCACGGGCTCGCGGCGCATCGGCACCAACGTCTTCTCCGGCGACCGCCTCGCGGATCCGGCCCCCGAGGCGTTCACCGTCCTGGGGGACACGATGTACTTCGTGGCGACCGCGCCGGGCACGGGCTACTCCGACGAGAACCCGCCACTGCCCACGCTGTGGAAGTCGAAGGGCGATGTGGCCACCACCGTCCCCGTGGGAACCGATCTGTCGCCCACCCGGGGCTCGAACCCCGCGCCCTTCGCCGCCTGGGGCGACGCGCTGTACTTCACCACCTTCGAGCAAGAGGCGGCGGCCCGGCTGTGGCGGACGGATGGAACGGTGGCGGGCACGGTGCCGCTCGTGAACATCGTCCCCGGGGACGCTCCCGCCTTCACCGTGGAGTCCGGCCTGAGCGCCCTGACGCCCCTGAACGGAGCCCTCTACTTCGCGGCCATGCCCTCGCTCTTGGAGGGCTTCCAGCTCTGGAAGACGAATGGCACCCCCGCGGGCACCGCCCGGGTGACCAGCGCCGTCCGGCTCACCACCGCCGCCAGCAGCCCCATGGAGATCATCGCGCACGGTGGCTTCCTCTTCTTCGCCGGCCAGGACTCCGCCAATGGCATCGAGCTGTGGAAGAGCGACGGCACGGCGGCGGGCACCACCCTGGTGAAGGACATCGCCCCGGGCAGCGGGCCGTCCTCGCGTCCGTATCGCTTCACGCCCATGGGTGACGCCCTCTACTTCATCGCCCGCAACGCCACCGGCGGCCGCGAGCTGTGGAAGACGGATGGCACCGAGGCGAACACCACCCGGGTGGCGGAAGTCCGCGACAGTGTGGACATGAGCGCCGTCATGAACATCGCCGGGGTGGTGGGCAGCACCCTCTACTTCGTGGCCAACGAGACCAACACGGGCATCGAGCTGTGGAAGACGGATGGCACCCCGGCGAACACGTCGCTGGTGAAGGACATCGCCCCGGGCATCCTGGACGCCGGGCCCTCCGCCTTCGCGGTGATCGACGGCACCCTCTACTTCACCGCCAGCGACGGCTTCGGCCCCGAGCTGTGGCGCACCGACGGGACGGAGAGCGGCACCGTCATGGTCAAGGAGCTCTCGTCGACGGGCACGGGCTCCAATCCCGGCGCCCTCACGGTGCTCGGCAAGACGCTCTACTTCACCGCGAATGACGGCACCTCGGGCCGCGAGCTGTGGAAGCTCGACACCACCGCGTCCGGGGCCGTCCCCGTCCGCGTCAAGGACATCTTCCCGGGCCCGGGCAGCGGCGTGCTCGCCGAGTCGCTCTTCGCCATCCCCACCGATGGCCTGCTCCTGTTCGCCGCCGACGATGGCGTGAGCGGCACCGAGCTGTGGCGCTCGGACGGCACCGAGGCGGGCACCTTCGTGCTGCACGACATCGCGCCCTGGCAGCTCGGCTCGCACCCCGCGGGCTTCACCCGCTTCGGGGACACCATCGCCTTCAGCGCGAACGACGGACGGCGCGGGCGCGAGCCGTGGCTGATGCCCGTGTCGCTGCTCACCAACGGAACGCCCCCGAGCGTCACCTGCCCGGTGGTGCCTCCCATCGAGGCCCAGCAGTTCCTGGGCGCGCGGGTCGACTTCGAGGAGGCCACGGCCAGCGACGACACCGGGCTCCCACCCGCCCTCTCCTACAGCCGTGTCCCGGGGAGCCTGTTCCCGATCGGTGACACCGTGGTGCACGTCACCGCGCGCGACACCGCGGGCCTCGTGGCCACGTGCTCCTTCACCGTGACGGTGCGGGACACCACGCCTCCGGAGCCGGTCTGCCCCGCGAACGCCACGGTGGAGGCCACCACCTCGGGCGGCGCCATCCTCACCTACGCCGCTCCGCTGGCCACCGACGCCGTCACCCGCGCCCCCGTCATCACCGTGAGCCAGGCCTCCGGCACCCTCTTCCCCCAGGGCAACACGACGGTGACGGTGACGGCCACCGACGCGCAGAACAACAGCAAGCAGTGCACCTTCACCGTGCGCGTGCAGGACACCACGGCCGCGGTGATCTCCTGCCCGGCGGACCAGCGCGTCGAGGCCGAGAGCGCCACCGGCGCCAACGTCACCTGGCCGCTCGCCGAGGCCTCGGACGGAGAGGTCTCCCGCCCGGCCCTCACCTACAGCCACGTCAACGGCGACCGCTTCCCGCTCGGCAACACGCCCGTCACGGCCACCGCGACGGATGGCGCCGGCAACACCTCGAGCTGCACCTTCCAGGTGTCCGTCCGCGACACCCAGGCGCCCTCGCTCCGGTGCCCGCCCACCCAGAGGACCGAGGCCCTCGGCCCCTCGGGTGCGCCCATGGAGTTCGCCGTGAACAACGTGGTGGACACCGTCTCCACCGCCGTCGAGCTCTCCTTCAGCCACGCCTCCGGGAGCACCTTCCCGGTCGGCGAGACGCCCGTGCGCGTCCAGGCCCGCGACGCCTCGGGCAACGTGGCCGAGTGCGGCTTCTCCGTCGTGGTGGAGGACACCCTGCCGCCGCTGCTCACCTGCCCCCAGGACGTGACCATCGCCAAGGGGCCGGTGGCGGTGCAGCTGCCCCCGCCGTCCGTCACGGACCGGGTGACGGCCTCGCCCGCCATCACCTACTCCCCGGCCAGCGGCAGCGTGTTCAAGGTCGGTGCCACCCCCGTGGAGGTGACGGCCCGGGACGACGCGGGCAACCCGGCCACATGCACCTTCAACGTGCGCATCGAGAAGTCCAGTGGCTGCTCCGCCGCTCCGGGTAGCATGGGTGCGGCCGGGTGGATGGGACTGTTGTCGCTGCTGGCCCTCGCCACCCGCCGCCGGAGCACGCGATGACGCACTTCCGTACCTGCAACCTCTGCGAGGCCATGTGCGGCCTGCGCATCGAGACCTCGGAGGGCCGTGTCACCTCCATCCGGGGTGACGACGAGGACCCGTTCAGCCAGGGCCACATCTGCCCCAAGGCCGTGGCGCTCCAGGATCTCCACGAGGATCCGGACCGGCTCCGGCAACCCGTCCGGCGCACGGCGACCGGCTGGCAGCCCATCTCCTGGGAGGAGGCGCTCGACGAGACGGCGCGGCGGCTGCACGCCATCCAGCGCGAGCACGGCAAGGACGCGGTGGGCGTGTACGTGGGCAACCCCACCGTGCACGACCACGGCTCGATGATGTTCCTGCCGATGTTCCTCCGGACCCTGCGCACGCGGAACAAGTTCTCCGCGTCCTCGGTGGATCAGCTCCCCCACCAGCTCGCCGCGTACCTGATGTTCGGGCACCAGTTCCTCATCCCCATCCCGGACATCGACCACACGCGCTACATGCTCATCCTCGGGGCCAACCCGCTGGCCTCCAACGGAAGCCTGATGAGCGCGCCGGGCGTGCGCCACCGGCTCAAGGCCATCCAGCAGCGCGGCGGCCGCGTGGTGGTGGTGGATCCCCGCAAGACGGAGACGGCCCGCGTCGCGGACGAGCACATCTTCATCCGCCCCGGCACCGACGCGCTCTTCCTCTTCGCGCTCCTGCACGTGCTGCTGGAAGAAGCGGGCGCGAAGCCGGGCAAGCTGGCGGAGCTCGTGGACGGCCTGGCCACCGTGCGCGAGCTGGCGCGCGGCTTCACCCCCGAGCGCGCCGAGCCCCACACCGGCGTGCCCGCGGAGACCACCCGGCGCATCGCCCGCGAGCTGGCCGCCTCGGAGGCCGCCGTCTGCTACGGCCGCGTGGGCGTGTCCACGCAGGCCTTCGGCGCGATGTGCCAGTGGCTCATCAACGTCATCAACATCGTCACGGGCAACCTGGATCGCCCGGGCGGGGCCCTCTTCACGCGGCCCGCCTTCGACATCGTGGGAGGCCCCAAGGCCATGGCCATGAGCCGCGGCAGCTACGGCCGCTGGCGGAGCCGGGTGCGCGGGCTGCCCGAGTTCTCGGGCGAGCTGCCGGTGGCCGCGCTCGGCGAGGAGGTCCTCACCGAGGGCCCGGGACGCATCCGCGCGATGGTCACCTCCGCGGGCAACCCCGTCATGTCCACCCCCAACGGGCGGCAGCTCGACACGGCCTTCGCGTCGCTCGACTTCATGGTGTGCATCGACCCGTACATCAACGAGACGACGCGGCACGCGCACCTCATCCTGCCGCCCAGCTCCAAGCTGGAGCGCAGCCACTACGACCTGGCCTTCCACGCCCTGGCGGTGCGCAACACCGCGAAGTACTCCCCGCCACTCTTCGCGCCGGGCCCGGACACGCGCCATGACTGGCAGCTCTTCCTGGAGCTGAAGCACAGGCTGGAGACGCTGCGCGGCGAGCCCCGCGTGCGCGGCGAGCTGAGCTACCGGACGCTCAAGGCGCTCGGCCCGGATGGCCTGTTGGACCTGGGGCTGCGCGCGGGCCCGTACGGCATGAAGCTCCGCCCCTTCCGCAAGGGCCTGAGCCTGGCGAGCCTGAAGGCCCAGCCGCACGGTGTGGACCTGGGGCCCCTGGCGCCGAGCCTCCCCCAGCGGCTGGCCACGCGCGACCGCCGCATCCAGCTCGCCCCCGAGCCGCTGGTGGCGGACCTCGAGCGGCTGCGCCAGAGCTTCCCGGAGGGCCCGGGCGCCACCGCAGACGGCTCCCTGCTGCTCATCGGACGGCGCCACCTGCGGGACAACAACTCGTGGATGCACAACGTGCCGCAGCTCGTCAAAGGCAAGCCGAGATGTACGCTGATGGTGCACCCCGAAGATGCCCGGAGGCTGGGCCTACGGGATGGCGGCCAAGCAGTGATAACCTCGCGCGTCGGCGAGGTGAGGGCACCGGTGAGCGTGACGGACGAGGTGATGCCGGGCGTGGTGAGCCTGCCTCACGGTTACGGGCACGGGCGGGAGGGCGTGCGGCTCCGGGTGGCCGGAGAGCATGCGGGCGTGAGCATCAATGACCTGACCGACGACCGGGCGTTGGATGTCCTCAGTGGCAACGCCGCGTTCAGTGGAGTCCAGGTCCGCGTCAAGCCGGTAGAATCAGCACGCACGGAAGAACCACAGCAGCATTCCGCAACTGGATGAGACAACACCGATGATCACCCTCTTTCAGACCCCCATGGCCTGGGGAACCCCCAACCTGAGCCCCTTCTGCTTCAAACTGGAGGCGTACTTCCGGATGGTGGGGCTGCCCTACCAGGTGAAGATGGCCGAGTTGCTGAAGGCCCCCAAGGGCAAGGTGCCCTACGTCGAGATCGACGGGCAGCTCATGGGCGACTCCCAGTTCATCATCGAGTACCTCAAGCGGAAGCACGGGGACACGCTCGATGCGCACCTGACCCCGGAGCAGATGGCCGTCGGCCACACCGTCCGGCGCATGCTGGAGGAGTGCACCTACTGGTACATCGTCTACATGCGCTGGGTGGATGACGCGGGCTGGCGCGCCTACACGCCCATCGTGGAGACGATGATCCCCACCGTCACCGGCGGCCCGGTGCCGCTGTCGGCGCTGCGCCAGAAGATGCTGGGCATCCTCCATGACCAGGGCACGGGCCGTCACAACATGGAGGAGGTCCAGGCGCTGGCCCGGCAGGACATCTCCGCGCTGGCGACGATCATGGGCAACAAGACCTACCTGCTCGGGGACTCGCCCACGTCCTTCGACGCGGTGGTCTACTCCTTCCTGGTGAGCATCATCGCCAACCCGGTGGACACGGAGTTCAAGCAGCACACGCTGTCGCAGGAGAACCTGGTGCGCTACTGCGCCCGCTTCAAGTCGCGCTTCTTCGCGAACTGGAAGCCGCCCGAGACCCAGGCCGCCTGACCCGTACGCCTGGAGAGGCCTGCGCCGATGAGCTCGGATCCTTCCGATGTCAGGGGTCAGGCCCCGGCCTCCGCGGAGGAGCTGTCCGCGGAGACCCGCGAGGTCGTCGCCTACTATGACGCCCTCGCGCCGACGTACGACGCGGACCGTTTCGGCAACTCGTACGGGGCCTACCTGGACGGGCTGGAGCGCCGGGCGCTGCGCGAGTGGCTCCGGGGCCCGCGGGTGCTGGATCTCGCCTGTGGAACGGGCCGCTTCCTGGACCTGGCCAGCGAGGGGTTGGACCTGAGCGGGAAGATGGTGGAGCGTGCCCGGGAGCGATGGCCGGGCAGGCGCATCCACCACGCCCCGGCCTGGAGCATCCCCGCCGCGGACGGCAGCTACGACAGCGTCTTCGCCCTGCACCTCTTCATGCACCTGCACCTGGGAGACATCCGCCGGGTGATGGCCGAGTGCCGGCGGGTGCTGCGCCGGGGAGGGGTGCTGGTGTTCGACTTTCCCAATGCGTTGCGCCGCCGGCTGGTGGGCTACCAGGCCACCGGCTGGCACGCGGGCACGGAGCTGATGACGTGGGACCTGCGGATGCTGGGGGGCGGACACTGGCGCCTCGCCAGCTCGCGAGGCCTCGCGCTGGCGCCCGTCCACCGCCTGCCCCCCGCGGCCCGCCCGGCCTTCATGGCCGCGGAGGTGCTGCTCGGGCGCACGCCGCTGAAGCACCTCGCTTCGTACCACCTGGTGAAGCTCGAGAAGGTGGACTGACCTCCTCCGCCCGCTCGTGCCGGTGCCCCTCCGGGTGCACGTGGCCCGCTGGAGCCCCGCGACGTCGAGTTCTCCATCGAGGAGGAACCGGACGCCCGCCTGGACGCCAACGGGGCACCCGGTGGCACGACCCCCGAGGCGCCGGGCGTGGGTCAGCACCACACCACGGGTGGCCGGGTGGTGGAGAAGAGGAGAACGGGGCGCATGGGCGCGGGGGGCTCAGCGGGCCGCTCGCGCGCTCGTGCCGTGGCACGACCGTTGTCCTTGCTGCTCGAGACGAGCAACCCCGCGCCGAGGATGACAAGGGTTGCAACGAAGATGGTGGTGTCGAAGTTCATGGTCCCCTCCCTTTCTGACGTTCATCCAGACTGGGGCCCGAACCCGGCTTTGTGACTGTCACCCACCGCCAAACACTTTCAATCCCTTACTGCGAGCCCGTAGCAGGAATCATCCCGGAAACGCATCGGCGGTGGGCGTGGGAAGAAAGCCAGATCGCGGCAAAAGGCCCGGCGTGGAGCACTCCACACCGGGCCTTCTCCTGCTCATCGACTCGGAGAGTCGCTCAAGCTCACCCGCAGGCGTCGGTCGGACAGGAGTAGTCCGTGCAGCGCGGGGTGGTGAGGGGGGCCTTCATCTGCGGTCCCTGCTCGGTGGTGATGTTGCGGAGGGTCTCCTTGTTCAAGCTCAGCTTCTTGGGCTGCTTCTTCTGCTCGTTCATGGCCTGCTCCTCGACATCGCGTGGATGGGGACTCAACCGCCCTCGGGGGACGGCGTTTTCAAGCTAACAGTGTCCTCACTCAGGCGACAAGCTTTCTTTGATTGTCTTTGCGCGAGGCTCCGAGGCACACCACCGAAGTAAATAATTGCCGTAGAACCGTCATGCGGGACAGGACAGTCAGAATTGGGTACAAGGGATAACACGTAGGGCGCAGCCCATTGGCGACATAGGATTGGCTACATAGGGATAACCCGTATGCCTCAGCCCATGAGATGGAATTCCCTGCTCGATGGAGAGGAGCGCGAGACGGCCCTGCGCCTCGTCGCCGGTATCGCGGAGGAACTCTCGCTGCCGGAGCGGCTCGCGACGCGCGATCCTTCCTTCGCCTCGGGGCAGGCCGGTATGGCGCTGCTATTCTCCTACCTCTCGAGAGACAGTGCGCGGTCCCGCCACCTGGAGTGCATGGAGCAACTACTCGACTCGGCCTCGGAGGCGGTGGCCACCCAGCCGCTGCCTCCCGACCTCTACCAGGGCTTCACCGGTATCGCCTGGACCGTCGAGCACCTGCGGGGCACCTCCAACGTGGAGGAGGATCCGCTCACGGAGATCGACGAGGCCCTCGCCGGGCTGCTGCGCACCCGTCCCTGGCAGTACCATTATGATCTCGTGAGTGGCCTGGTGGGGCTGGGCGTCTACGCGCTGGAGCGGCTTCCCCGTCCGGGTGCCCGGGACTGCCTGGAGCAGCTCGTCGCCCGGCTCGCGGAGCTCGCGCAACCCTCCGAGGGAGGCCTGCGCTGGTGGACGCCACCGCCCCTCATTCCCGCGGCCATGCGCGGACAGTTCCCCGAGGGGGCCTACAACCTGGGCGTGGCCCACGGCATGCCGGGCGTGCTCTGGGTGCTGGCGGGAGCCGCCGCCGCGGGCATCGCGACGTCCCAGGCGCTCGAGCTGCTGCGCGGAGGCTGGCGTTGGTTGATGGCGCGGCGGCAACCGGCCACCCAGGGCTCGTGTTTTCCGTCGTGGCTCAGCGCCCACCACCAGACCTGGCCCAACCGCCCGGCGTGGTGCTACGGCGATCCCGGCCTGACGCTCACGCTGCTGCAGGTGGCCCGGGCCGTGGAGGAACCGGGCTGGGAGCAGGAGGCCCTCGCGCTGTGCCGCGAGATGGCGGAGCGCTCGACGGACGGCGCACAGGTGCAGGACGCGGGCCTGTGTCATGGCGCCGCCGGGCTGGCCCACCTCCACCACCGGCTCTTCCACGCCACCGGCGAGGAGGTTTTCGCGCGGGCCTCGCGGGCCTGGTTCCGCAACACCCTCTCCTTCCACCGCCCGGGAGAGGGATTGGGGGGATTCCTCTCCCACGAGGTGCGGCCCGATCTCACGCGCGAGTGGCTCGCCTCCCCGGCGCTCCTCACGGGGGCCACCGGTGTCGCGCTGGCGCTGCTGGCCGCGGCCTCGCCGGTGGAGCCCACGTGGGATCGCATGTTCCTCATGTCCCTTCCGCCCTCGGCCACGCCATGACCCCGCCCCACGGCTTCGTCCCCTCGGGCTTCTTCGCCCTCCGCACGCCCCTGTTGCCCTTCGACGAGCTGCTCGCGTGGAGCGAGGGGCTGTCGGCCCGCGAGGCCGCGCGGCAGGGGGACCTGGCCCGGCTGGAAGTGGCGCTGGCCACGGATAGTGCCCTGCTCCGCGAGCGGCTCCAGGCCGCGCTCGCCCGTCCCGAGATTCGCGAGGCCCTCTTCCTCGCCTCGCCGTCGCTCGATGAGAGCCACGACAGCTGGAGGAAGGCGCCCGGGAGCGAGCGGGGGCAGAAGGTCGAGCGCGCCCTCGTGCGCTATTGGTCCCGCCTCGCCGGACGTGCCACCCCGTTCGGCCTCTTCGCGGGCTACTCGGTGGGACACCTGGGCGAGGCCACCCGTTTCGCGCTGGCCGGGCGCCAGCGGTACCAGCGGCACGCACGGCTGGACATGGACTACGTCTGCACGCTGGCGGAGCGGCTGGCCCACCTCCCCGAGCTGCGCGAGGTGCTCCTCTACCGGCCCAACACCAGCCTCTACCGGGCGGGGGGACGGCTCCGCTACGCCGAGTCACGCCTCCAGGGCCGGACGCGCACGTACCACCTCGTCGCGGTGGAGCCCACGGACTACCTGGAGGCCACGCTCACCCGGGCCCGCTCCGGAGCGAGCCCACGCGCGCTGGCCCAGGCGCTCGCGGACGCGGACCCGGAGGTGTCCCTGGAGGAGGCCGAGGCCTATGTCGGGGAGCTGATCTCCAGTCAGCTGCTCGTGCCGGAGCTGTCGCCCGCGGTGACGGGCCCCGAGCCCATCCATGATCTGCTCGCGCAGCTGCGTCCCCTCGCTCCGGCCACCGGGTTCCACCAGCGGCTGGAGCAGGCCCGGCGGGTGCTCGAGGAGTTGAACCAGCTCCCGCCCGGAGTGGACCCCGAGCACTACCGGGCCCTCGCCCGGGGACTGGAGGCACTGCCGGCGCCGGTGGAGCTGTCGCGCATGTTCCAGGTGGACATGGTGAAGCCCGCCGAGGAGCTGAAGCTGGGCCCGGCGCCCGTGGAGGAGCTCTCCCGCGCCGTGCGGCTGCTGCACCGCCTCCACCCGGCCCAGGAGCCGCTCCACCTGCGCCACTTCCGGGAGGCCTTCCAGCAGCGTTATGGCGAGCGCGAGGTGCCCCTCGTCGAGGTGCTCGACGAGGAGGCGGGAATCGGCTTCGACCAGGCGGACGTGCCCACGGCGGAGGCCTCGCCGCTGCTGGAGGGGCTCGCGTTCCCCGCCCCGGCCGCGGAGGAGCGCGTTGCCTGGGGAGCCCGGCAGCAGCACCTGCAGCGCCGGCTGGCGGAGACGCTGCGCACGGGCGCGCGCGAGCTGGTGCTGGACGAGCACGATCTGAAGGCGCTGGAGTCCCGGGACGCGCCGCCCCTGCCGGACTCCTTCGCGGTCATGGCGACCCTGCTGGCGCCCTCGGAGGAGGCCCTCGGCGCCGGGGAGTTCCAGGTGATCATCGACGGGGTGGTGGGGCCCTCCGGAGCGAACCTGCTGGGCCGCTTCTGCCACGCGGACCCGGAGCTCCACCGGCACGTGGAGGCCCACCTGCGCGCCGAGGAGGCACTCCGCCCGGACGTCCTCCACGCGGAGGTGGTCCACCAGCCCGAGGGACGGGTGGGCAACATCCTGAGCCGGCCCGTGCTGCGCGGGCATGAGATCGTGTTCCTCGGGCGCTCGGGCGCGGAGCCGGAGCGGCAGTTGCCCATCACGGACCTGCGCGTCAGCGTCCAGGGGCGGCGCATCGTCCTGCGCTCGGAGCGCCTGGGGCGGGAGGTGCTGCCGCGGCTGACGAACGCGCACAACTTCGCCCGGGCCCACCTGCGGCTCTACCGCTTCCTGGCGACCCTCCAGCAGCAGGGCACGACGGGAGGCATGAAGTGGAGGTGGGGCGCCCTGGAGACGAGCCCGTTCCTGCCGCGTGTCGTCGCCGGGCGGCTCATCCTCCAGCGCGCCCGGTGGCGGCTGCCGGCGAAGGCGCTCGAGGCACTGGGCGAGGTGCACGGTGGCGCGCGCTACCAGGCGGTGCAGCGGCTGCGGGACGAGCTGGGGCTGCCGCGCTTCGCGGGGGTGACGGACGCGGACAACGTGCTGCCGGTGGATCTGGACAACGTGCTGAGCGTGGAGACCTTCGTCCACCTGGTGAAGGAGCGCGAGCACGCGGAGCTCGTCGAGCTGCCCGACGAGGCCCGCTGCGCACACGGTCCCGAGGGCCACTTCGTCAACGAGCTGGTGGTGCCCTTCGTGCGCACGGAGCGCCCCGCCGCCTCGGAGCTCCGTCCGCGCACCGCGTCCCTGCCCCGCTCGTTCGCGCCCGGCACCGAGTGGCTCTACGCGAAGCTCTACACGGGCACGGCCACGGCCGACCGCGTCCTGCTCGAGGCGGTGGCGCCGCTGATGCGGGAGGCGCTGGCCTCGGGCGCGGCGGACCACGGGTTCTTCATCCGCTACGGGGATCCGGACTGGCACGTGCGCCTGCGCCTGCACGGGCCCCCTGCCCGGCTGCGGGGGGAGGTGCTCGGCGGGCTGTACGAGAGGCTGGCGCCTCTGCAGCACGAGGGGCTGGTGTGGCGCGTGCAGCTCGACACGTACGAGCGCGAGGTGGAGCGCTACGGAGGACCCGAGGCCATGCTGCTGGCCGAGCGCCTCTTCCACGTGGACAGCGAGGCCGTGCTGGAATTGCTGGAGCGCTACTCCGGCGACGCGGATGCACGCTGGCGCGTGAGCCTGCTCGGCGTGGACATGCTGCTCGGGGACATGGGGATGGACCTGGAGGCGAAGCGCCGGGTGATGGGGCGGCTGCGCGAGGGCTATGGCCGGGAGTTCCGCGTGGACGTGGCGTTCGAGCGGCAGCTCGGCGAGAAGTTCCGCGAGCACCGGCGGGAGCTGGAGGCCCTGCTCGCCCCCACTTCCGCGGTGGAAGAAGGCGCGCTGGCACCCGCACGAGAGGTACTGCGAAGGCGCTCGGAGCGCTCGGCCCCATGGGTGGGCGAGCTGCGGGCCCGGGAGGCGGAGGGCAAGCTGAACCAGGGCGTGGAGCAGCTGGCCGAGAGCTACGTGCACATGCACGTCAACCGCATGCTGCGCACGGCCGCGCGGGCCCAGGAGCTCGTCCTCTACGATCTGCTCCACCGGCTCTACGAGTCCCGGGCCGCACGCCAGCGCCGCGCCGCTGGGTGAGCATGAGAGCTGCTCGGGCTGCGAACCGAACGTGTACAGGGGGCTGGGGCACTATCGGGTCCTGCACAAGAACGATGCGCTGAACCACGGACCCGGTTGTGCTGGGCAAACAGGCCATGCTCGGATGAACCCATGCGCTTCTTCGCATGGGCGACGCTGATGTGCAGCTATCTGGTGGGCTGTGTTGGAGTCCCATCCCAGTTGCGACAATCAACCATGGGACCCGGACCCGGCCCTGGATGTGTAGGCACACTGGATTGTGCATGCAAGAACGGCTCAGCGGCAGCTTGCGAGCAGTTGGGGGTGGCTCCCAAGTCTCCCAAGCCCCCCAGAGTGCCCAAACCCCAAGAGCCCAAACCCCCGGGTCCCGGGCCAGTTCCGCCGATCGATACGGGCAAAGAGACTGAGGCGAGCGAGGCGCTCACACCGGATACTGCCACGAAGGATCGCTGCACGGACTACTACGTCAGGTGCGTAGATGCAGGCGGAGAAAGCCTGCCGGGTCGCTACAAGAATGAAACTCGCTGTTCAGCTTGCATGCACTACTGCACCACCCATGGTTTCTGGCCTGAGGCTCTCTATTCCTGGAACGGAGTGCGGCTGCCATGTCCCGGTCACTGACCCGGGCAGAGGAGAGGTCTCTCCGCATCGGCCAGGCACGAGGTCGCCTCCTCCTCTCGCTCCGGAATGCCTCTGTCGCCGAGAAGCTCCAGGCGTACAAACGACTGGAGCTGCGACTCCTTAGAGATGAAGCGCTCACGGCGAGCGAGCAACTGGAGTTGCGGCGACGAATCGCCGAGGACCTGCTCACCGCGGCGAGTGAGGGTCCTTGGCGATTGTTCTCACCCTACCTGCGGCGGATGGAGCGACTCGGCTACTCCGGACTGGACCGCCGCCTTCTGGCCTGCGTCCTTGCCGCGACGGCATCGAAAGGCTCTCCCACTGGGAGGCGCAAGACGGCTGAACTCATCGCTGACATCGGGCGGCGGACGCGTGGACGGAAGTACCACCCGGCACTCCAGGAGGAGATCACCAGCGCGGTGGAACGAGCCCGCCGGCTCGCCGGGCTCACATAGCTCGGGCGAGCAGGTCTCTCCATCGAGACACACATGGCAACGAAGCAGCGCCGCTCAGTACCCCAGGTAGACGAACCGCATCGAGGACGTCTTGTCCCCGAAGCTCACGTTGTTGAGATTCACCGAGCCGCGGCCACTGAGCTCACGGTAGCTGCCTCCAAAACTGGCGTGCTCGTACAGACGCGCACGCCATCCGTAAGGCAGGCAGTAGCGCACGGCCGAGGCCTTGTCGTTGAAGCCCTCGATGTAGGAGAAGTTGGAGTAGCTCTCCTTGCCATAATCCGGGTAGTCGATCATCAGCCCGCGGTCGCTGAAGTCGGAGTCGTCATACAGCTCGACGAAGGCCCGGTTGATGTCGCTGTCGCAGCCGGGATTGGGAAAGGTCGCGCGGAACTCCATCATCTTCACCGAGCTGTTGGGACCATCGTTGTCGTGCTCGGTCCCGTAGACGATGAGTTGGCCCGACGGGTCCACGTAGATGCCGCCCGCCGCGTCCAGATTGCACTGGCGGTTGGTGCCAGTGTCGTAACCGGGCGAGGGATAGCCGCAGTACAGGTGCTTCTTCGCGACCTTGGTGATGACCGCCTGGCCGGACTCCTCCGTCAGCCGGAACAGATCGATCCAGTCCTCGCCGTTGGTGGAGTTCAGGTGCGTCCCCGCCAGGAAGAGCGTGCCGTCACACTGGGTCACCAGATCGAGGTTCTGGTAGTTGCCGAACTCCCAGTCACCGATGGTCGAGCGCAACTCGCCCTCGTTCCAGTTGTCCAGCAGAACGAAGCCCGCGGCCGCCGAGCGCAAGTCCCCACCCGTCGAGCGGTAGAACTCGAGATTGTTGGCATTGGCCCGCCCGAGGATGAGCAGGAAGCGCCCGTCCGAGAGCTTCGCCAACGAGGCCGTGCCCGCGGCCGCCGTCTGCCCCCACTGACTCACCGTCAGGCGGACGGGGCTCCAGGGAGTGGCCATGTCATAGAACACGACGCGGCCATTCTCGCCGGATGGACTCGACTCCAGCGGCACGGCGAGCAGGTTGCCCGAGGCCTGCATGCCACCCGCGTGGGTGTAGCTCATGTCCCAGAACCACGCGTCGGTGATGGCCCGGTCCGAGCTGGACGGTGGGGTGGCGGGATAGGACACGTTGGGCTCGAGGCGGTTGGAGCGGAATCGGGCGCCCTCCGTGTTCCGGGAGCCCATCTCCACCACCGTGAAGGCCTTGGTCGTCCCCGAGTGCGAGACGGCGAGGTACCTGCCTCCGGCACCGGGCAGGCGCTGAATGCCCTGCCAGTGATTGAACAGCGTGACCGGATCTCCGATGGGATGGAAGCCGAGCACGTCACCATGGTCGCGCAGTCCGTTCACGGCGGCGACCGCGTCGGGAACGCACCGGTTGCAGTCGTCCGCGCCCCATCCGCACACAGCCCCAGTCCACTGCGCGAAGGCGCTCCCTCCGATCAAACAGGTGGCCAGCAGGCCCACGGCTCCAAGGCTCCGAATCGTTTTCATGGCAAAGCTCTCCCTCGGGTTGAAGGTCCCAGCCTGCCAAAAAGGAAGGGAGAAATGGGGATTTCTCTTGTTCACCAACTCAGGGAGCCGTGGGCGGTCCGGTCCGTCACTCGTCCACATCGACGTAACCCACCTCTCGCTGATGCCGCAGCGCGAGCACCAGCACGGTGTCTTCCGCTTTCAGGAAGCGATAGAGCGCGATGTATCCCGTGCGGCCGCGGGAGATGACCAGCTCGCGCAACCCCTGCTCGGCGGGGCGGCCAATCAGCGGATGCTTTTCCAGCACGGACACGGCCTCGCTGATCCGCGCGACCGCGAGCTCCGCCAGTTCGGGCGAATGCCCGGCAACGAAGTCGACGATCCGCTCGAAGTCCGCCAACGCCCTGGCGGCATAGACTACTCGCGCCATGGCGTGGCCTTGAGGCGCCGGGTCCTGCCACCCCGGGCCCGAGCCGCCATGGCCTCATGCACCTCGTCCGCGTTGAAGCCCTCACCCGTCTCGAGCGCCTCTTTCTCCGCGGCCAGTGCCTCTTCGACGAAGCGGCGTCTGCGCTCCGCCTGGGCGACCTGCTGCTCGATGGCCTCGACCATGAAGGCGTGGGGACTCTTGCCCGCCCCTTTCGCCGCCGCCTCGACCCGGCTCTTGAGTTGCGGTGGCAGCTTGAGCGATGTCGCCATGACAAGAGTCCCCTGGAACGATGAAGGTACTACCACGTTAGTACCAGCGCATCAGGCGGGCAAGGGAGCCGTGTCTAGCAGCCGGTCTCCACCGCGCCGATGTCCGGAGCCCCGCCGCAGAAGGGCAGGCCCACGTTGGCGCCCCGGTCCACGGCCACCGAGTCCGGCCCGAAGGCCGGCGGCGCCGCGCCCGCGTTGCCCGTGGTGGACGTGCTGTCCCCCGCCGCCTGCTGGAAGCCCACCAGGTCCACCGTCTTGCCGTTGGCCGTGAACTGCGCGCCCGCCGGGAACAGGTTGTGCCTCATCTTCAGGCCCGGCCGCTGGCCGCCCAGGTTCACCGCCACCCCTGACTCCGCGATGAGGTTGTTCTCCACCTGGAGGTTGCTCGTGGCACCGCCCGTGCCGTGACCCAGGATCAGCGCCGTGTCCGCGCGCGTCACCGTGTTGTTCACCAGCACCGTGCCCTCCGAGTTCTCCAGCCGGATGGCCGTCCCCTCGCCACCGCCCTGCTTCGAGATGTCGTGGACGCGGTTGCGCCGCACCACCACGCCGCTCGGCACCGGCCCCTCGTGGTTGCCTCCCACCGAGATGCCCTTGCCCGAGTCGTAGACCTCGTTGTCCTCGATGACCACGTCCCGCGCCGAGTAGTGCACCACCACCGCGTCACCCTTCGCCGTGGAGCTCGGCTTGAAGCCGTGCATCTTGTTGTTCCGGATGGTGACGTCGTGGCACGTCTTGATGTCCACCGCGTTCTCGCGGTTGGCGTAGAAGTGGTTGTTCTCGATGAGCAGCCCCTCCGCGGGCGGCAGCGAGCTGAAGCCCTCGGGCCCCAGGCACTGCACCGAGTCACCCGAGTTGTCGTGGATGTCGTTGTTGCGCACCGTGATGTCGTGCGACGCCGGCTGCACCACCACGCCGTGCGAGTCCTGGTTGCCCGAGCTCTTCACGAAGTCGTGGATGTGGTTGTTCTCGATGACCGCGCCCGTCGCGCTGTCATACGTGGTGACCGCCGCACCATGCGTGCCGTGGTGCAGCTCCGAGTTGGCCAGCGTGGAGCCCTTCACGTTCCCCTGGAAGGTCACCGCGTAGACGGGCTGCCGCTGCACATCCAGCTCGAGGCCGTCGAGGATCCAGTACGGCCGCCGCACCTGCACGAGCGCGCCGGAGCCGGAGCCCGGGACGATGCGCGGCTTGCCCTCGCCCTGCAGGGTGATGGGCGAGCCCTCGGAGCCGGCCTTGGCGTTGTCGCCGATGACGACGCGCTCGGCGTAGGTGCCCGCGAGCAAGCGGCCAGGAGGGCCGCTGGAGTCCTGCTCTTCTTGCTTGCTTGGATTGTCATGAGCAGGGGGAACCCCCATACCGGGCCCCGGTATTCGCCCCCCCGCCTCGCTGCCCGCCTGGACTCCAACCAGGAGGTGGCGGCCCGCGCCTTCCACAGGTACCGTCGGGGGGCTTTGCTCAAAGCCGTTCTCCCACTCCTCGCGCTGCTCCTCGTCACCTGCGCCGCACCGCGCCCGCTCGCGTCCGCGCCGGCTCCGGAGGCCCTGCGCTCCGAGTCCTCGGCCCGCCCGCGCCACGCCGCGCCCGCGCCCCCGGACAAGTCCTCCCTCCCCCCCCTGGATGCGCCCCCCCCCGGCGAGCTGCCCGGCCCGGACAGCCTCAAGCGCCTGGACTTCCGGGGCGGTGAGCCGCAGGTCCCCATCGGGTTGATGCAGGGCCGCCGCGAGGTGCGCTTCTCCCCCAGGGGGCGCATGCGGCTGCGCTTCGGCGGGGAAGCGGAGCGGATGTTGGAGGCGCCCGCGGGCTCGGTGTGGACGGTGCGCGTCACCGACGGCACGCCCGCGGAGCTGTCCGTGCGCATCCAGCTCGAGGAGCTTCCCTTCGCCGACAAGGAGGGCCTCGCCGAGGTGCAGGGCCGGTGGCAGGCCCGGGGCGTGGCGGTGCGCGCGCATGTGCTCGGCGTGCTCTACGGCATCGCGGGGAAGGTCATCGACAACCGGCGCTACCTGCTGCTGCTGGACGAGCAGCTCTCCCCGAAGCAGGCCACGGAGCGCCAGGCGGAGCTGCTGCGCCAGTTCGGCGTGCGCACCACCCTCTTCGAGGAGGTCCGCGCCCCCGCGCGCGCCATCCTCGAGCTGCGCGACGAGGCGGGCAACGTGGTGGGGCTCGCGCAGGACAGCCTCTACGCGGAGACGCTGGACGACGCCGGCTTCGACGTGCGGCAGGTGGAGCACGACGTCGGCTACGACAACCACGGCTTCGAGGACCGGAGCTTCCGCGGCACGCTGCAGCTCTCCGTGGATCGCCACGGCACGCTGGCGGTGGTGAACGTGGTGAAGCTGGAGGAGCTGCTCAAGGGGCTGGTGCCCTCGGAGATCTACGCCCGCGCGCACCCGGAGTCCCTCAAGGCGCAGGCGGTGACGGCGCGCGGCGAGGTGCTGGCGAAGGTGGGCATCAAGCACCTGGCGGATCCCTACCTGCTGTGCTCCGAGCAGCACTGCGCGGTGTACCGGGGCCGCACGGGCGAGGCGGCGAGCACCAGCGCGGCGGTCGAGGCCACGCGCGGCCAGGGGCTCTTCTCCTCGGACGGCAAGCTGGTGGACTCGGTGTACAGCGCCATGTGCGGAGGCCACACGGAGGACAACGACGTCGTCTGGGGAGGCCCGCCCAACCCGAGCCTGCGCGGGAGGCCGGATCTGATCGGCCCGGCGGAGGGAGTGCCCACGCCCGCGACGCTGGCGGAGTACCTCCAGGCGGAGCTGCCCGCGGCGTGCCGCCTCTCCACCTTCGCGCGGGCGGGCAAGTACCGCTGGGAGAAGCGCTTCACCGTGGAGCAGGTGAACGCGCTCACCGCGCACCTCGAGGTGGGGCCGGTGCACGCGCTGAGCCTGGGCGAGCGGGGAGTCTCCGGCCGGGCCCGCACCCTCACCGTGGCCGGCGAGAAGGGCGTCACCCAGGTGCGGGGCGAGCTGAACATCCGCCGGCTCTTCGGGATGCTGAACAGCGCCATGGCCCTGGTGGAGGAGGAGCGGGACGGCGAGGGCCGCCTCACCGGCTGGCGCTTCCGCGGCGGCGGCTGGGGCCACGGGGTGGGCATGTGCCAGACGGGCGCCATCGGCCGGGCGGAGGCCGGACAGCGCTACCAGGACATCCTTCGTTTCTACTTCAACGGTGCCGAGGTCGCGCCCATCTACTAGAAGAGTGCGTACACTCCAGGGGGAGTGGTCCAACCCAGGTTGTCGCCCCGAAAACGTCTTGGGAGTAACGGACGGGTTCGGGGGTTATCATCAGCACGCGTGTCGACGGGTCCTTCGGTTCCAGAGCAGACGTCCAGGCGCAGGCGCAGGCGGGAACACCCCGCTCGCTACCTCATTGCCCTCGTGCTGGCCTTGCTGGCGCACGGCGCCTTCGTCGGCCTGCTGGCGCTGATGGCCCACATCCAGCTCAACCTGCCGCCCGAGCCCAAGCCCCCCAGGCCGGCGAGCGCCGTCGTCATGCGCCCCCTCAGTGCCCAGGAGTGGGCGAAGAACCGCGGCCCCCAGGCGCCCGACTCGAAGCTCCCTCCGGCCAGCCAGCAGAAGCCGCCGGAGAAGAAGAAGCCCGAGGAGATGCCCAAGGGGCAGGTGGTGGACGTGGCCCCGGGCAACCAGCAGGAAGCACCGGACGCCCAGTACCTCGCCGAGCACGACAACAAGGTGGAGAAGGAGACGCGCGCGAAGAACCAGACGCCCTTCTACCGCAACGCCATGCCCCGCACGACGGCGCGCGAGTCCCGGGAGGGCTCGGGCCCCAGTGACGAGAAGGCGCCTCAAATCGCCGGCAACAACGGCGCGGGCGCGGACGAGCGGCCCATGAAGGAGGGCGGCAAGAAGTCCGCCTTCGAGCTGCCCGACGCCAAGAAGAAGCAGGAGATCGCCCTCAAGCAGGATCCCACCTCCCCCGGCCCCGGCATGGAGGTGAACAACAGCGACGAGAGCGACGAGCTGGCCGGCAACTCCAAGCGGCTGCGCATCCAGCAGGGCTTCGAGGACGACGAGGAGGGCTCCAGTGGCCGCCTGGGCTCCCCGGGGATGGCCCGGCTGATGCCCTCGCAGGCGGTGATGGATCAGATCATCGGCGGGGCGCCCAATGACCGGCTCCAGGACGTGGACGAGGGAGAGGGCACCTACCTCAATACCCGCGAGTGGAAGTACGCCAGCTTCTTCAACCGGGTGAAGCAGAGCGTGGGCACGCAGTGGGATCCCAACTCGGTGCTGATGCGGAGGGATCCCTCGGGGCAGACCTACAGCGGCAGGGATCGCTACACCCTGGTCAACGTCACCCTGGACGAGAACGGCCGGGTGGCCAACATCACCATCGAGAAGAGCTGCGGGCTGGACTTCCTGGACCTGGCGGCCGTGGAGTCCTTCAAGAAGGCCCAGCCCTTCCCCAACCCGCCGCCGGGCCTGCTGGAGGACGACTCCAAGGTGCGCTTCAAGTTCGGCTTCTTCATGGAGATGGGTGGCGGCCCCCGGATGCGGCTCTTCCGCCAGCCCAACTGAGGACCCGGGCACCCGGGAGGCTCGCGCGCGGGCCTCGTTGGAATTAGGGTGCGCCGCGTGGATGCCTCCTCGCAGATCCAGCGCAACCGGAAGGTGCGCACCGTGCTCGCCACCATCCTCGTGGCCAACTGGGCCGTGGCGGTGGCCAAGATCGTCTTCGGGTGGATGAACGACTCGGCCGCGGTGACCGCGGACGGCGTGCACTCCTTCATCGACGGCGGCTCCAACGTGCTCGGCCTGGTGGCCATGTCCGTGGCCTCCCGTCCCGCGGACGATGATCACCCCTACGGCCACGGCAAGTTCGAGGCGCTGGCCTCGCTGGGCATCGGGATGATGATCGGCATCGCCATGCTGGAGCTGGGCCGCATGGCGTTCGACTCGCTGCTGCACGACCGGCACCCCACGGTGACGCCGCTCATGGCGGCGGTGATGGTGGGCACCCTGCTGGTCAACCTGGCCGTCACCACCATCGAGCGCCGGCAGGGCGAGAAGCTGCAGAGCCCGCTGCTGCTGGCGGACGCGCGGCACACGCTCTCGGACGTGGGCGTGACGCTGGCGGTGCTGGGCTCCATGGGGCTGGTGTGGCTGGGCTTCCCCAAGGCGGACGGCATCGTCACGTTGGGCGTGCTGGTGGTGGTCGCCCGGGTGGCGTGGGGCATCGTCAAGCAGGCGGTGGGTATCCTCTCGGACACGGCGCGGTTGGATCCGCAGAAGGTGATGAACCTCACCCTCCAGGTGCCGGGCGTGCGCTCGTGCCGCGACGTGCGCAGCCGGGGAATGGAGGGGACGGTGTACGTGGATCTGAAGATCGAGGTGGATCCCCAGCTGACGACCGCCAAGGCCCACGTGCTGGCGGACGCCGTGGAGGCCCGGCTTCAGGCGGAATTCCCCGAGGTGGTGGACGTGGTGGTGCACGTGGAGCCGGGGAGCCCGTCACAAAGCGCCCTTCCGGACCCTACCCGGGCATGAACCTGGAACTCGCCATCTACGTCACGACCCTGGCCCTCATCGGCGCCAGCTACCTGCTCTCCGGCAAGCGCGAGCTGCGCGGCGCCGCGGCCCAGCAGCGCCAGCACGACGCCGAGCTCGACGCGCTCGTGCGCCCCATGCTCCTCTTCTCCATGAAGGCGCCCGTGGCGCACTGCTGAGCCCTCGCGGCTCGAGGGGCCAGGCTTTCCCACGCGTTGGGAATCCTGGAAACGGGTGCGGGCGGTGCCATGGTGCGCTCCGCGCGATACGCTCATGGCCGCTCCCCCCACCCCGAGAGCCATGATGCAGACCTCCTCGACGCCAGCGTTCGGCCCCGACTTCGTCCTCGACCTGGACGATCCCTCCTTCGTCACCAATCCCTACCCCACCTACAAGTGGCTGCGTGAGCAGGCGCCCGTCTACCACTGGCGGCCGCGTGGGGACGCCATCGTCTTCTCCCGTCACAAGGACGTCCGGGCGCTGCTGCTGGATCGCCGCTTCAGCAATGACTACCGCGTCTGGGAGTTCGCCCAGAACGCCTCGGCCTGGCCGCCCGAGCACGCCGAGTACAAGAAGATGATGGACAACGGGCTCTTCGGCCTGGCCGACGCCGATCACACCCGCGTGCGCCGGCTCGTCAGTGGCGCCTTCACCCCCCGGGCCGCCGAGCGCATGCGCGGGGAGATCCAGAAGGCCGTGGATGACATCATCGCCGAGAACGTGAAGGGCGAGCGGGTCAACCTCACGTCCGTCACCGAGCCGCTTCCCATGCGCGTCATCAGCGACATGCTGAAGATTCCGGACGACAAGCGCGCCGAGTTCCGCGCCTTCGGACTGGCGGTGATCCGCGCCTCCATCACCTTCAACAAGCCCGAGGAGCTCTTCGCGCTCATCGCCCCGATGCCGCGGTGGATGCGGATGCTCCGCGAGCTCATCGCCGGCCGCCGCGAGCACCTGCTCGAGGACGATCTGCTCAGCACCCTCATCACCGCCCGGGACAGCGAGAGCAAGCTCAGCGAGGACGAGATGCTCTCCCTCATCCAGGCGCTCATCACCGCCGGCTCCGACACCACGGTGCACGCGGCCAACTGGGCGCTCTACAGCCTGCTGCGGCACCCGGATCAGCTCGCCCAGCTGCGCGCGGATCCCTCGCTGATCCGCAACACCATCGAGGAGTCGCTGCGCTACGATCTCTTCGGCAAGGGAGGGATCCCCAAGTTCGCCAAGGAGGAGCTGGAGTTCGCCGGCCAGAAGATCCGCAAGGGCCAGATGGTCATCCCCTTCGTCACCGCCGCGCTCCACGATCCCGAGGTCTTCCCGGAGCCGGAGCGCTTCGACATCCGCCGCGACGTGAGCCAGACCATCGCCTTCGGCGCGGGCCAGCACTTCTGCCTCGGCGCGGCGCTGGCCCGGCAGGAGCTGGACATCGTCGTGGGCACGCTGGTGCAGCGCTTCCCGAAGATGCAGCTGCTGGGCGAGCCGGAGTTCACGCCGCACCCCATCATGCGCGCCATGTCCAGGCTCGAGGTGTCACTGGGCTGATGCGGTGGTAGACACCAGGGCACGGCTTCGTTTGCACGGCCCACGGTGCTCCAGCTACCGTGCCGGGGAGCCCCGCCTTGTCCTCCCCGGCCCCCTCCCTCCCACTCCGCTGGCATCTCGTCCGGCTCGCGGCCGGTACGCTCCTGCCCGCCGTCGTCTTCGCCGCGGTCGTGGTCTTCCAGCTGGCCCGCATGGAGCGCCAGGACGCCGAGCGGCGGGTGATCCGTTCGGCGCGCGTGCTCGCCACGGCCTTCGAGCGGGAGATGTCCGGCTCCATCCGGACCCTCCAGGCCCTGGCCGAGCTGCTGGACATGAGCGGGTACGAGGTGGCCGTGGCACACGACTGCCCGCAGGCGCTCCAGCAGGCCGACACGTTCCGTCCGGACGTGGCGCTCCTCGACATCGGCCTGCCCGAGGTGGATGGCTATGGGGTCGCCGAGCGCATTCGCGAGCGGCTGGGAGAATCGAGCCCCGTCTTCGCCGCGCTCACGGGCTTCAGCCAGGATGGGGACCGCACGCGCAGCCAGTCAGCGGGCTTCCGTCAACACTTCGTGAAGCCCATCGACATCGACGAGCTGATCGCCTTCATCGAGTCGCCGCGGCCGGCGCGAAGTGGAGCCGCGTAGAACGGCACGGTCCGTCACGTTCAGTACAGGAGCGGGCCCGCCTGACGGGCCTGTTATTGACTACTCGATAGCAAGAACACCTTCGAGCGGCTACCGCATGCGCGCCGACGAAGATTGGCGCCCCGGTGCGTCTCTCCACGAAGGTGTTCACATGAGTCATTCCAGGAACCAGGCCCACGAAGCCCCACCCGCGGGTCCACCCTCCACACAACGGATCACCCTCCAGGTCAATGGCACGGAGAAACAGCTGGAGGTCGCGCCCTGGACGACCTTGCTCGACCTGCTGCGTGAGACCCTCGGCCTCACCGGCACGAAGAAGGGCTGCGACCACGGCCAGTGCGGGGCGTGTACCGTTCTCGTCAATGGCAAGCGTATCAATTCCTGCCTGACCCTGGCGGTCATGAAGGACGGAGCGGAGGTGACGACCGTCGAGGGGCTCGCCACGGGCCAGACGCTCCACCCGCTCCAGGAGGCCTTCATCGAGCACGACGCCTTCCAGTGCGGCTACTGCACTCCCGGACAGATCTGCTCCGCCGTGGGGCTGCTCAACGAGGGCAAGGCGAAGACGGTGGAGGACATCCGCGAGCTGATGAGTGGCAACCTCTGCCGGTGTGGCGCCTACCCCAACATCCTCGCGGCCATCGACCAGGTGCGGCGAGCGCGGGAAGGGAGTGGTGGCCCATGAATCCGTTTTCCTTCGAGCGGGCCGAGACCATCGCGGGCGCGGTCAGCGCCATCGCGAAGAACGACAGGGCGCGGTTCATCGCGGGCGGCACCAACCTTCTCGATTTGATGAAGGAGAATGTCTCGCGGCCCGCCCGGCTGATCGACATCACGCGGCTGCCCTTGGCGAGGATCGAGGAGACCGGGGACGGTGGCTTGCGGATCGGCGCGCTCGTCACGAATGCGGACACCGCCTACGACGAGCGGATCCTGCAGCGCTATCCCTTGCTGTCCAAGGCCATCCTCGCGGGCGCATCGGCACAGCTGCGCAACATGGCGACGACGGGCGGCAACCTGCTCCAGCGCACGCGGTGTTATTACTTCTACGACACGGCCACGCCCTGCAACAAACGAGCGCCCGGCTCGGGTTGCGGTGCGATTGGCGGCTTCAATCGCATCCATGCCATCCTGGGCACCAGTGACAAGTGCATCGCCACCCATCCGTCGGACATGTGCGTGGCGCTCGCGGCGCTCGGCGCGACCGTCCGCGTGACCGGGCCGGATGGCGAGCACACCCTTCCCTTCTCTGGCTTCCACCGCCTGCCCGGAGACACGCCAGAGTTGGATACGAACCTGCGGCCCGATGAGCTCATCACCGCCGTGGACCTGCCCGCGAAGGGCTTCGCCACGCATCACGCCTACCTGAAGATCCGGGACCGTCAGTCGTACGCGTTCGCGCTCGTATCGGTGGCCGCCGCGTTGGAGCTGGACGGTGGCCACATCCGGGAGGCCCGGCTCGCGCTCGGCGGCGTGGCCCACATGCCGTGGCGCGACACGGCAGCCGAGGCGATGTTGAGCGGCAAGCCCGCCACCGTGGAGAACTTCCGCGCCGTCGCGGAGGCGATCGTCCGGGAGGCGAAGGGCTTCGGACACAACACCTTCAAGATCGAGCTGGCGAAGCGGGCCGTGGTGCGGGCCCTGGAGCAAGCCACCGGGATGGAGCAGCCGTCATGACGAAGACCTCGACCCTGCTTGGAAGACCCATCAGCCGCGTCGATGGCCGCCTCAAGGTGACGGGCGAGGCGAAATACGCCGCGGAGTTCAACGTCCCCGGTCTCACCCATGGCTGCGTCGTGTCGGGTGCGATCGCCAGGGGGAAGATCAAGAAGATCGACACGAGTGCCGCCCTCGCGGTCCCGGGCGTGCTGCACGTCTTCACGCACGAGAACCGGCCGCGAGCCGCCTGGTTCGACCGCAACTACCAGGACGAGGACGCTCCCTCGGGCTCGCCGTTCCGGCCGCTCCATGACGACGAGATCGTCTACAGCGGACAGCCCATCGCGCTGGTCGTCGCGGAAACGCTCGAGGTGGCGCGCTACGCCGCGTCGCTCGTCCAGGTGGAGTACAAATCCCATTCACACGAAACGGATCTGCGGGCCCGGCGTGACAAGGCCTATGCGCCCAAGGAGGGAAAAGGAGGCTTCGAACCGCCTCCGAAGCCCAGGGGCCATGCCGACAAGGCGCTCGCCAACGCCGCGGCGCGGATCGACGCGGAGTATTCCTCGCCCGTCGAGCACCACAACCCGATGGAGATGCACGCGACGACGGTCGTCTACGACGACGACGGCACGCTCACCGTCTACGACAAGACCCAGGGCGTGATGAACACCCAGAAGTATGTCTCGAAGGTGTTCCACCTGTCCCCGGAAGAGGTGCGCGTGCGCTCGCCCTTCGTGGGAGGAGCCTTCGGCTCGGGCTTGCGGCCACAGTATCAACTCTTCCTGGCGGTGATGGCGGCGCGCGAGCTGAAACGCTCGGTGCGAGTGGCGCTGACCCGCCAGCAGATGTTCACGTTCGGCCACCGCCCCACGACGTTGCAGCGGGTGGCGCTCGGCGCCTCGGCGGAGGGCAAGCTCGAGGCCGTCATCCACGAGACCGTCTCGGAGACCTCGCGCTTCGAGGACTACATCGAGGTCATCGTCAACTGGTCCGGCCTGCTCTACCGGTGCGACAACGTCCGGCTCGACTACAAGGTGGCGCAGCTCGACACGTACACGCCCATCGACATGCGCGCGCCCGGTGCGGCCGTGGGCGTGTACGCGCTGGAGTGCGCCATGGACGAGCTGGCCTCCGCCGTAGGCATGGATCCGCTCGAGCTGCGGCTGAAGAACTACGCCGAGCGGGATCAGAACGAGGACAAGCCGTTCTCGAGCAAGGAGCTCCGGGCCTGCTACCAGCAGGGTGCCGAGCGCTTCGGATGGGCCAGGCGCACGCCCGCCCCGCGCTCGATGCGCGAGGGCAGGCAGCTCATCGGTTGGGGGATGGCCACCGGCATCTGGGAAGCCATGCAGCAGGAGGCCAGCGCGAAGGCCGTCCTGGGCATCGACGGCAAGCTCACCGTCAGCAGCGCCACCGCCGACATCGGAACCGGGACCTATACGGTCATGACCCAGATCGCCGCGGAGACGCTCGGCCTGCCGGTGGAGGATGTGACCTTCAAGCTGGGGGATTCCTCGCTGCCCATGTCACCTCTCGAGGACGGCTCGTGGACCGTGTCCTCGGTGGGCTCGGCGGTGAAGGCGGCCTGCGAGAAGGTGCGCGAGCGGGTGTTCGAGCTCGCACGGAAGGTGAAGGGCTCGCCCCTCGCGAAGGCCCGCCTGGATGAAGTGTCGTTCGAGGGAGGGCACATCCGCTCCAAGGAGGACCCTTCCCGGGCGGTGTCCATCACCGAGGCCATGCGGCACGGAGAGGTCCTCCACATCGAGGAGCAGACGGTGTCCCTGCCCGACAAACACAAACAGTCGGCCTACACGCTGTGCACGCACTCGGCGGTGTTCGCGGAGGTCAGGGTCGACGAGGACTTCGGCACCGTGAAGGTCACCCGCGTGGTCAGCGCCATCGCGGGCGGCCGCGTCTTGAACCCGAAGACGGCGCGAAGCCAGATCCTCGGTGGGGTCGTCTGGGGAATCGGCATGGCGCTGGAAGAGGAGTCGGTCCCGGATCAGAAGCTCGGCCGGTTCATGAACCACAACCTCGCCGAGTACCACGTGCCCGTGAACGCCGACGTGCGGGACATCGACGTGATCTTCGTCGACGAGGAGGACACCATCGTCAATCCGCTCGGTGCCAAGGGGCTGGGAGAGATTGGCATCGTGGGCGTGGCGGCCGCGATCGCCAACGCCATCTTCCACGCGACGGGAAAACGCGTCCGGGACCTGCCAATCACTCCAGACAAGCTGCTCTAAATCGCCTCAGGGATGTCCTGAGACAAAGCGCTGATACCGCGTCCATTTCCCCTCGCCCTCCGGGAGAGGGAATATTCGGTCACAGTCCTGAAAGGGATCAAGGGGCGGACACGAACCACTCCCAGTCCTCGGCATCCGCCGGGAAGGGATTCCTCTGGCGGGAGGCGAGCACCTCGGCCCGCCAGGCCTGGAGTCCCCCCTTCAGCGGCCAGCCCCGCGTCCACACTCGGGTGCATCCGCTGCTCCTCGACTCCCGGGTTGTCGCGGGGGCGTGGGTGGGCGAGGCTCCCCACCCTACCGGAGGTGTTGATTGTACATGCCGTCCACCCGCGTGCTCGCCGCCGCGCTGCTCGTCCTGCTGTCCGCTTGTGCCACCTCGCGCCCCGCCCCCCAGGCGGAGGCCCCCACGCTCTCTCCCGACCGGAAGGCCCTGCGCCGCATCGTCGATGCGCACCTCGAGGAGCAGTTCCGCCGCTTCCCCCAGTTCGCCACCAGCAAGGGCCTGCACACCTACGATGACCAGCTGGCCGGCTTCACCGCCGAGGAGCAGCTGTCCTGGGCCGCCTTCCTGAAACAGGAGCTCGTCACCCTGCCCCAGCAGGTGGATCGCTCCCGGCTGTCCCCGCTCGACCAGGCCGACTACGACATCTTCGAGTCCAACCTGAAGGCCCGCATCCTGGACATCGAGGAGGTGCGCGGCTGGGAGCGCAACCCCAACACCTATCTGAGCACCGCCTCCAGCTCCGTCTATGGGCTCATCAACCGGGACTTCGCGCCGCTCGAGCAGCGGATGCGCTCGGCGGTGGCCCGCATGGCGCGGCTGCCCGAGGTGTTCGCCGCGGGCAAGGCGGCGCTGAAGAACCCGCCCCGGCTGTGGACGGAGATCGCCCTGCAACAGGCGGCGGGCACGCGCTCGCTGCTCGCCAGCACCCTGCCCCAGGCCTTCGCACCGGTGAAGGACGCGGCCCTCCAGGAGTCCTTCACGCGCGAGCAGGCGAAGGCGCTCGCGGCCCTGGAGGACTACGTACGCTTCCTACGCGAGGACCTGCTGCCGCGCTCCAACGGGGACTTCGCCATCGGCGAGTCCATCTACCGCCGGAAGCTCTCCTACGAGGAGGGCGTCACCGAGGACATCGACAGCCTGCTGGCCTGGGGCCGCGCGGAGCTGAAGCGCACTCAGGACGAGTTCCGTGAGGTGGCGCGCCGGCTGGATGCGAAGAGGGCGCCCATGGACGTGTACCGGGAGCTGGGCAAGGAGCACCCCACTCCGGCGGAACTGGTGCCCACCACGCGGGCGACGCTGGAGACGATCCGCCAGTTCCTGGTGGACCAGCACATCATCACCATCCCGAGCGAGGTACGGGCGCAGGTGGCGGAGACGCCGAGCTTCAACCGGGCGCTCTCCTTCGCGAGCATGAACACGCCGGGCCCCTTCGAGACAGTGGCCACCGAGGCCTACTACTACGTCACGCCGCCGGACCCGTCCTGGAGCGCCGAGCAGACGGAGCAGCACATGAGCTTCTACAACCGCCATGCGCTGGAGCTCGTCTCCATCCACGAGGCCTACCCGGGCCACTACGTGCAGTACCTGTGGACCAACAAGAAGGTGGACTCGCGGGTGCGGCAGTTGATGGGCAGCGGCTCCTTCAGCGAGGGCTGGGGCCTGTACACCGAGCAGATGATGTTGGAGGCGGGCTACGGCGGCAGGGGCGTGGCGGCGGACAAGCTGAAGCTGAACCAGCTGGCGCTCTACCTGCAGCGGCTGGCGCGCTACATGGTGGGCCTGTCGCTGCACACGCGCGGCATGACGTACGAGCAGGCGGTGCGCTTCTTCGAGGAGGAGGCGTACATGCCGCGCATCAACGCCGAGCGCGAGGCTCGCCGGGGCACGAGCGATCCCACCTACCTGGTGTACGCGCTGGGCAAGAAGATGCTCCTGGAGCTGCGCGAGGAGGCGAAGGCGCGCTGGGGCAAGGACTTCACCCTGCAGCGCTTCCATGACGCCGTGGTCTCCTACGGCTACCCGCCCGTGCCCGTGGTGCGCCGGCTGATGTTCGGCGAGAACTGAGCGCCGGACGGCTCAGCGCCCACTCTCCCATCGAAGGGCCCGGAACCAACCGCTGGTCCCGGGCCCCGCGCTACTTCACCCGATCATCGACTCACTTGCAGAGCGGACTGCCCTCGGTGGTGCCCTCGGGGCATCCCTGGCCGACGCAGTACTTCACGCCGCTGTCCACCACCGTGCGGCCGGACTGATCATGCGGCACGACCACACGGCAGGAGGCCTCGGTGGAGAGGCCCGCGTCGTTGGTGATGGCGTAGTGGATGGTGTAGACGCGGCCATCCCCCGTGCCCTCGCGCTCCGAGCGGATCTGCACGAACGACTTGCCCACGATGATGGACATGTCCTCGCAGGTGCGGCCGTCACCGTTGCCATTGGCATCCTCCACCTCGTCCGAGGTGACGCGGAGCACATGGCCGTACGTGTCCAGCGGCAGCGTGTTGCCGCACGAGTCCGTCGCGGGCTGGGCGCAGTCGGACAGCGACAGGGTCACGTACTTGTGGTTGGGCGGCCACATCTGCACGCCCTTGTCCGCACCGGCCACGGGCGCGCCGTCATTGCAGTAGCCGCAGACGTCGTCGCCACCACCACCACCACCGTTGCCGTCGTCATCGTCGTCGTGACCGCCACCACCGTTGCCGTGGCCATCGCCGTCGTCATCGCCGTCGTCGCCCTCGTCATCATCGCCGCCGCCCGTGCTGCCGACGATCACCGAGAAGCCGCACGTGGACACGTTTCCGAAGGCGTCCTGGGTCGAGCAGGTGACGGGCGTCTCGCCCACAGGGAAGGTGGAGCCCGAGGGATGCGAGCAGTTGACGGCCACCTCGCCGCAGTTGTCCGTGGCCGAGGTCGTGTAGTTGACCCGGGTGCCACTCGGGGCGCAGGCGCGGATGACGATCGGAGAGGTCGGGCAGCTGAGCACCGGCGGCGTGGTGTCGCCGGTCACGGTCACGTTGAAGCGGCAGGAGGCCGTGTTGCCCGCATCATCCCTGGCGGAGCAGGAGACGGACGTCTCGCCCACCGGGAAGGTGGAGCCCGAGGCGTACGAGCACGACAGGGTGGCCGGGCCACAGGTATCCGTGGCCGAGGCCGCGAAGGTGGCCGGGGCTCCGGCGGGCGAGCACGTCTCGAGCACCTGCGAGGCCGGGCAGCTGACGGTCGGCTTCGTGGTGTCCACCACGGTGACGTTGCCCACGCACTGGTCGGTCGCCGCGCCATCCGAGGCCGTCAGGGTGACGGGATGCGTACCCAGGGGCAGCGAGGTGGTGGGCACCTCGGTGATGGACAACGGCGACGGCCCGTTGTCCGGGTCGTAGCTGCCATTGTTCACGCTCGCGCTGCCCAGGCAGTACACGTCCGCGTTCACCGTCACGTCCCGGCACAGCGCCACCGGCGGCTTGTTCGTCGGCGTGGTCACCGTGCACGTCAGGTTGCCCGTGGCCGAGGAGCCGTTGTTGTCCTCGCGGCACTCGGAAATGGTGCCCTTGCCCGTGCCGTCATCGTCCACCACGGCCCACACCTCGGTGGTGCCGAAGCTGGTGGAGGACACCACCACCGTCGCGATGGCCGAGCCGCCCACCGGCAGCGCATCCGTCACCGTGGCCACGCCCAGCAGCGTGCCACCCGTGGCCGGATTGCCCTTGTAGAAGGCCACCTTCACACCCGCCGCCACGGCCACCTCGCCCTGGTTGCGCACGCGCGCGCCCAGCACCAGCGAGCCGTAGCCATCGCACGACGTCGTCACATCCGACGCCAGCAGGTCCGCGGCCGCGAAGGGACTCGGCCCGTCACCGAAGTAGTTGGCCACGTTGGAGCGGAAGTTGTTGAGCTTCGGGTTGAGCCAGTTGGCCGCGGGCAGCGTCGGAATCGTTCCGTCGTTGTTCACGTTCGTGATGCTGTACGCGTGCTGGTTCCAGATCTTGCGCGTCCCGGCCCACCCTTCCTTCTTGTCGTGCCACACGCGCACCCCGTTGAAGCCCGGGGCGCCGTGGTTGTTCTCCACCGTGACAATCTCCGCCGCGCCGTCCCCGTCCACGTCCGCCACGATGGGGAACTCGTGCGTCGTGCCCGAGCTGTGCGCCGTCTCCCAGCGCAGCGCTCCCGTCACTCCGTCGAAAATCCGCAGCTTCAGCTCGTCCGCGTAGATGACCTCCAGCCGCCCGTCATCCTCGAAGTCGAACGTCGTCGACGTCGTCTTTCCCGAGCTGTACTCCTGGATGGGGAACGTCCACTTCACCGTCCCGTCCGC
>NZ_DBNGVP010000039.1:0-21057 GCF_057119385.1 Archangium sp.
CCAGGCCGGAGCCTGCCAGCTCCCTCTCCAGTACTCCCTCCAGCTGCTGTCCACTCTCCATCATGGCCCAACAGCCTACTTCTCCCGTCCTATCCCCTGCCCTATTTTTTGGGTAAGTATGAGCCCAGAGGGAGAGGGAGGAGTGGAGGCGCATTCAGTGGGAGGCAGTCGTCTCCCTCATGAGAAGCGCAGCCGCCCCACCGCGCGCAAGCTGCCCGTCACCACTCCCCGAGTGTTGCGCTGCAGCGGCTCCACGTGGTGCCCCAGTTCCTCCATCGGCACCGACACGCGCCGCTCGTACCGCTCGAAGAGCTGACGCAGCACCTCCAGCAACGCTGGCGGCGAGCACCGCATGTCCCCGTCCTCCACCTTCAGCGAGATGCCCAGCCCCAGCGCCGGCACCGCCGCGCTGTAGATGCCCTCCGCCCCCACCTTCGCCAGCACCCCCCCGCGCCCCGCCGCCATCAGCTCCGTGCACAGCCGCCCCGTGCCCGCCACCAGCTCCGGGTGCGCCCACATGGCCTCGCGCAGCCGCTTCGCCGCCTCCAGCTCCGCCACGCCGAAGCGCGCGTACGCCGCCGCCATGGCCCTCAGCGGCAGCCCGAAACACACCGCCGTGCACCCATCCACCGCCTGCAGCAGCGAGCCCGCCGGCAGCCCCGTCCAGTGCGCCACCTCCTCGAGAATGCGCGCCTGCACCGGGTGCCCCGCGCGCTCGTACCCCTCCGTGGGCCAGCCGTGGTGCTTCGCCAACGCCAGCATCCCCGCGTGCTTCCCCGAGCAGTTGCTCCACCTCGGCGTGATGACCGTCCCCGTGCGCAGCGCCTCGTCCGCCACCGCCTGCGACAACGGCGGATGCGGCCCGCATGCCAGCTGCGACTCCTCACAGCCCGCGGCCCTCAACATGCCCGCGCATACCTCGCGGTGCAACGGCTCGCTCGAGTGCGAGGCACACGCCAGCGCCAGCTCCCTCGGGCCGAAGCCGAAGCGGTCCGCCGCCCCGTCCCGCACCAGCGGCAACGCCTGGAAGGCCTTCGCCGCCGAACGCCACAGGGAGACCCGCTCGGGGTTGCCCGCCGACGCCACCAGCTCGCCCCGCGCGTCCACCACCGCCACGGACACATGGTGCACGGACTCGACGTAGCCGGAGCGCGTCGATTCGATCTGAAGAGAGGACATGTCGCCCCGCGCATAGCAGGTGTCCCGCCTCTTTGCCTCGCTCCCGATGGCTCGCTCCCCCGCCTCCCCTCCCCCAGGGGCGAAGGGATGGGTTGGCGGGTGCCACCGGCCGCCCGACATTGAGGGAAGGCACACCCCCTCATGAGCCCACCTCAGGAGCCCATCATGGCAGGCAAGTTCAGCAAGACCACGACACCCGGCAGGGGCTACACGGACGCCGTCACCCAGTCCCGGCCCCCCACCGACTCCTCCGGACGCGGCGTCCCCGACGAGCGGCGCGCCTTCTCGGAGCAGCGCGAGGGCCTCTTCGCGGGCAACGCGGATGACGACACCGTCACGGGCCGCAAGGCCGGTGACGGAGCCGACCCCACCCACACGCCTCCCGGTCTGTCCGCCGAGGGAGCGGGCGGCCCCGAGGATGCTGGCACGGAGAGCGACGAAGCACCCAGTGGCCGCGTGCAGGGCGGGTAGTCCACCAACACATAGAGAACTCATGCCAGGACAGGCCCTCTCGCGATTACTGGACCGCCTCCCCTTCGGGAGGAATGTCATCGACGGCGTCCCCGCCGCACCACCCCAGCACCTGCCGCACCGGGAGCCCACCCAGGTCCACCAGGGCTTCGAGTCGCTGCCGGCCGCCGATGGGCCGCGGCTACTCGGCAACGGGACCACGCTGCTGGTGCACCATCCCCGGCCGCGCCCGCCCCGGGACCACGTGCTCCGCGTGATGACGTACAACATCCTCCTGGGCGGCGAGCGCCGGGCCCTGCTCGAGGCCTACTTCGCCTCGATGGAGGAGCTCGGCCGGATGCCGGACGTCATCGCGCTCCAGGAGGCCAGTCAGCCCACCGCCATGGAGCTCGCGCGCGACTACGGCTTCCACCTCGTCTACCAGGGCCGCGACGTGGCCGGGCCCGTCATCAACGGCAAGGCCATCCTCAGCCGCCACCCCATCCTCGAGGCCGCGCACTACACCTATGCCTTCCCCGAGGACGCCCGCGCCGCCGCCATCGCCCGCCAGGGCTTCGTCGGCGAGCTGGACGAGGACCGCGGCGCCCTCTTCGCCCTCATCGACGTGCCCGGCACCCACGTGGCCCTCTACAACGTGCACCACACGCTGGGCGACAGCGGCATCAACGCCGGCCAGCTCTGGCAGCTCCAGGCCACCCTGCACGCCCGCGATGGCATCCCCTCCATCGCCCTCGGCGACTTCAACGCCAACATCAACGTCAAGCACCACTACTCGCTCCTGCCTGGCCCCATCCGCAAGCACGAGCCCACCGAGACCGTGAAGGACTACGAGTCGCGCTACGGCAACGTGCACCCCAGCGTGGGCGACTGGGGCGTGGGCAACATCGGCGACGTGCGCGTGCGCCGCGCCCTCCACGCCCTCGAGCACGAGCTGCCCGACCCGCTCCGCCGCGCCCGCGAGCTGCGCGTGCGCCTGCCGGATGGTTCCTTCATCAAGCCCGACGAGGCCCGCGCGAAGCTCGTCGCCGGCTGCTGCGCGAAGAACTCCGAGCAGTGGCTGCGCCTCCAGGACGTGGCCGACATGTCCACCCTCAACTCGCTCCCCAATGGCCAGGGCGTGGTGCCCGCCACCGGCAAGCGCTTCGACACCTTCTTCGCCTCCCGCCAGCTCGAGCCCCTCCTGCTCGAGGTGGACCACTCCACCGACGCGTCCGACCACCTGCCCTCCGTCGCCGACTTCCAGCTGCGCGGCCTCCGCCACTGAGCCGGCCCTGGTAGAAAGGGAGGCCCACCCTCCCGGAGGACAGCCCACCCGTGGTCCGACTCTTCGTCCCGCTCCCCGAGCCCGCTCCCCCCGAGGTGACGCTCTCGGGCGAGCGGCGCCACTACCTCGTCCACGTCCTGCGGCTCGCCGAGGGCTCCTCGCTCGAGGTCTTCGACGGCGCGGGCCGGGCCTTCGAGGCGCGCGTGGCCTCGCTGGACGCGGAAGCGGTGCGCCTGGTGCTCGGCGAGGCCCGGCTCACCCCTCCGCCCCGCCCGCTCCACATCCTCCAGGGGCTCCCCAAGGGCGACAAGCTGGAGTGGGTGCTGCAGAAGGGCACCGAGCTGGGCGCCACCGCCTTCCACCCCGTGGCCACCGCCCGCAGCGTGGTGAAGCTCGAGCCCAAACGCGCCGAGGAGCGCACCACCCGCTGGACCAGAATCGTCGAGGAGGCCGCCCGCCAGTGCCGGCGCAACGACGTGCCCGTCGTCCATGTCCCCTGCCCCCTCGTGGACGCGGCACGCTCGCTCGCCCCCGGCACCACCCTGCTCGTGCTCGACGAGGAGGAGTCCGCCGTGCCGCTCGGCGAGGCCTTCCGCTCCTGCGCGCCCGGCGCGCCCGTGGCCCTCGTGGTGGGCCCCGAGGGCGGCCTGGCCCGCGAGGAGGTCTCCGCGCTCCGGGCCCTCGGCGCCCGGCCCGTCACGCTCGGCCGCCGCATCCTGCGCACCGAGACGGCCGCCCTCGCCGCGCTCGCCGTCATGGGCTTCCTGGACGGAGAGCTCGGTTAGCACTCGGCCAGGAGCCGGGAGGACGGGCCCCCGCCGCCCGGCGTCTGCCCACCGCGTGACGCCGTCCCTATGTTTGCTCCGCAACGGCGCCCTCATCCCGAGGGGCCACAGAGGGAGCGGCTTCCATGGCCATCTACGCCTACGCGCTCATCGGAATCATCGTGGGCATCCTCGCGCGGATCGCCCTGCCCCCCACACGCACCGTAGGGTTCGTGGGCAGCGCACTGCTCGGCGGAGTGGGCGGCATCATCGGCGCCCTCCTCAGCTCCATCTTCGCGCCCGTGAGCATCACCCGCGGCATCCACCCCGTGGGCGTCGTGGTGGCCATCCTCTTCTCGGCCCTGGTGTCCATCGGGGTCATCGTCGGCACCCGGAACCGGAACTTCGCCTGAGCGGACGTCCAACGGTGTCCAGGCAGGGAACCCCGGCTTCCGGCGGTTTTCTTGCTCCCGGCTCCAGGACGGCGTTTCATGGTGCTACAGCCTTCTCCATCCGGGAGGAACCGTTGTCCAAGTGCCTGAAGTGCGGAGCTCCGCTGCCGCCTGTAGGGGACTGCCCCACCTGCGCCGCCGCGTCCCAGCCCGCGGCCCGGGCCGTCCCGAGTTTTCTGGACAAGGAGATCCAGATCGACCGCCGCCGCCCGGATCGTGACGCGCCGGCGATACCCGGCCCCGCCGCGCCTCCCGCCACCCCGCCCGGGATGACCGCCCGCGCGCCGACGCCCCCCGGCATGAACCCGGCGGCCCCGCGTCCCCAGGCTCCGGCCCCCCAGGCCGCGCCTCGCGCTCCGGGTCTGCCCGTCATGCCTCCGCGCGCGCAGGCTCCGGCTCCCGCCATGGCCGCGGCCCCCGCGCCCCGGCCCCAGGCTCCCGCCGCTCCGGTGCCCCAAGCCCAGGCCGCCGCGCCCCGTCCTCCGGCTCCCGCCCAGGCCGCCGCGCCTCGTCCCATGGCGCCTCCGGCTCCCGCCGTTCCGGTGGCCCAGGCCGCCGCGCCCCGTCCTCCGGCGGCGCCCCCGCAGGCCCCCTCCTTCCACCTGCCCGGCGTCGCGGCCCCGGCCCCCGCCCCGCGCGCGAACACCCCGGCCTTCGGTGTGGCCCAGGCGTCCGCCCCGGGTCTCCCCGTGATGCCTCCGCGTCCGCAGCAGGCCACCCCGGCTCCGCAGAACATGCCCGTGGCGAAGGCGGCCGCTCCGCTGGACCTCTCCCTCGAGGAGGACTCCTTCCCCGTCGACATGGAGGAGTCCGAGCCCGCCGCCCCGCCGCCGCCCGTGGCCGCCGCTCCCGTCCGGAGCCCGGCGCCTCCCGCTCCCAAGCTGGCGGGCCCGGTGTCCAAGGAGACGGAGATCCACGCCCGCCCGGCCTCGCTCTGGCGCCGGTTGCTGGCCCTGGGCATCGACACCGGCGCCATCGCCGGAGTGGCCGCGCTCTACCTCATGCTCGCCTCCTCCGTGGCCGGCGTGCAGGCGCCCCAGACGAGCCTCTCGGGGCTCGACGCCATCGTCGTGCAGATCCGCGCCCTCCAGTCCGTGCTGCTGCCCGGCGCCGCCCTCCTCCTGGTGCTGTCGCTCGTCTACTGCGCCGTGTCCGCCTTCCTCTGGAATGGCCGCACGCTGGGCCGTCGGCTGCTCGGGCTGAGGCTCGTGGACACCCACGGCCTGGCCCCCGCGCCCGGCCGCGCCATCGTCCGCGCCATGCTCGCCACACTGTCCTTCGGGCTCTTCCTGGCGGGCTTCTGGATGGCCCTCTTCGACCGCCGCGGCCAGACGCTCCACGACAAGCTCACCTCCACGTACGTCGTCCAGCCGAGCTAGTGCACCCCCGAGCCGATGCAGGGATTCGTTGTGCCTGCCGGCCGCGGCCGTAAGATGCCGCGTCCCCCATGCCTTCCCATCTTGCCCACACCCTGATCGCGCAAGGCCTCCTCCCCCAGGACAAGGCCGAGGAAGCCTTGCGTCATCAGACGGCGCAAGGTGGCTCCATCGACACCGCGCTGATGGAGCGCCGGCTCCTCCCCGAGCCCCAGGTGCTGCACGCGCTCGGCGAGGCCTCCGGGCTGCGCCCCGTCAACCTGGCCGACTTCGAGCCCAACGCGGACGTCGCCTCCTTCATCCCTCCGAAGATCGCCGAACGCCTGTGCGTGGTGCCGCTGTCGCTCGATGGCACCACCCTGCACGTGGCCTGCGGCTATCCGGTCCCCAAGAAGGAGCTGGAGGAGGTGGGCTTCCTCCTCGGCAGACCCCTGGAGCTGTGGGTGGCCACCGAGGTGCGCGTCCGCGAGTGGATCTCCGTCATCTACCGGCAGCCCCTCTCCCCGCGCTACACCGCCCTGCTCACCGCGCTCGACCCCGAGCGCATGGGCGCGGCGGCTCCTCCGGCGCCCCAGCCCGTTCAGCCCGCGCAGCCCGCCGCCGTCGCGGCTCCGGCCCCCGCTCCGGCACCGAAGCCCGCCCCCGCGCCCGCTCCGCCCCCCAAGCCCCCGGACGACGCGGCCCTCACGTTGGAGATGGTGGAACGTCTGGCGCGCTCCGTCGCCGCCGAGCCCTTCCCGATCGCTCCTCCGCAAATGCAGCCGCAGCAGCCGCCACAGCCGCAGCAGCGGCCCAGCGGCGCGCCTCCTGCCCCGGCTCCGGCCGCCGCCGCTCAGCCCGCGCGCCCGGCGGCTCCCCCCGCGCCTCCCGCCTCCGCACCGCCCGGCCCCGCCACGACGAACCCGGCCGCCATCCGCGAGCCGCTGCGCCTGAACATGCCCGAGCCCGCGCGTCCCGCGGCTCCGCCTCCGCAGGCCCAGCCCGCTCCCGCCGCGCGCCCCGCCGCCGCGCCTCCGCAGGCCCAGCCCGCTCCCGCCGCGCGTCCCGCGGCTCCGCCTCCACAGGCCCAGCCCGCTCCCGCCGCCGCGCGTCCCGCGGCGCAGCCTCCGCCCCAGGCCCCGCCCGTTGCCGCGCCTCCCGCGCCGCAGCCCGCCGCTCCCGTGGCGGTCCAGCCGCGCCCGCAGCTCGAGCCGCGTGCTCCCGCGCCCGCCGCGCCGCAGTCCGCCCGCGACGACGTGCCCGAGTGGACGCTCGCCCAGGCCCGCGCCGCCCTCAAGGAGTCCACGCGCGACCGCGATCGCCTCATCGACACCGCCCTGCGCTTCGGCCGCCGCACCTTCGACTACGTGGCCGCCTTCGCCGTGCTGCGCGGCGCGGCCGTGGGCTGGGACGCGCGCGGTGACGGACTCGCCAGCGAGCAGCTCTCCCTGGTGTCCATCCCGCTCGACGCCTCCAGCGTCTTCCGCACCGTGGCCATCACCCGCGGCAGCTACGCGGGCCCCATGCCGCCGGACAGCCTGACGAAGCACTACCTGGAGCTGTTCGGCCGCCAGCCTCCGCGCACCCTCTTCCTCTACCCGGTGGAAGTGCGCGGCCGGCTCGTGGCCGTCCTCTACGGTGACTGCGGCCAGAAGCCCATCAGCCAGCGCCGCCTGTCCGACTTCATCCTCTTCTGCCAGGACCTGCCCGCCGCCTTCCAGGAGCTCATCCTCTTCCGCAAGCAGCGCCTGGGCGAGCTGCGCAACGCGCTGGACTTCGACGTGGACGTGGACGTGCAGCCCGCCGCCAGCACGCCCACGGCCCCGAGCGCTCCGGCACCCGCCATGGCCGCGGGCCTGGGGTGGAGCCCCTTCGTCAACCGCACCGCCAACGCGCTGGGCCGCGCCGCCTCCATGGCGCCGCTCGTCATGTCCCAGGAGGAGCGCCCGCCTCCGGACTTCGGCCCGCTGCTCAAGCGCCTCACCGGCCCGGACGCCAACCAGCGCGCGAGCGCCATGGCCGAGCTGGCGCGCTCGCCCGAGGCCAGCGCCAAGGTGCTCGCCACGCACTTCCCCGGCCCCACCGCGTGGAGCCGCCTGCCCGTGGTGGAGCTGCCCGAGGCCGATGAGCTCGGCCCCATCCCCGGTGCCCTGTCCCGGCTCGGCCGGCCCGCGGCCCAGGCGCTGGCGCCGCTGTTGGACTCGAGCGACGCGGACACGCGCTACTTCGCGCTCCTCACCGCCGGCAGCCTCCCATACGTGGAGCTGGTGGACGGCGTGCTGCGCGGCCTCTTCGACTACGAGCCGGACATCTCCAGCGCCGCGCGCGTGGCCGCCGCCGCCCTCAAGCACCTGCCCCGCCTGGACGCCGCCCGCAAGGAGCTGCGCCAGGAGCTCACCAGCCGGGACGCGCTGCGGCGCTCGCTGGCGGCGCGCGCCCTGGGCACGCTGCACGACCGCGAGTCCATCGAAGGCCTCATCCACCTCACCGGCAGCGACGACGAGATGTGCGCCCAGGCCGCCGCCGAGGCGCTGCGCGAGGTGACGCGTGTCACGCTCGGCCTGGACACGCGCGCGTGGACGGCGTGGTGGGCGGAGAACCGCGGCCGCCGCCGCGCCGACTGGCTCGTGGCCTCGCTGCGCCACCCGGAGCTGGACGTGCGCCTGGCCGCCATCGAGGAGCTCAGCCGGGGCCTCAATGACACGCTGGGCTACTACGCCGATGCGCCCGACGCCGAGCGCGAGGCGGCCGTGCGCCGGTGGGAGGCCGCGGTGGCGGACCCCGCCCGGGCGCGCCGGTTGTCCCTGCTGTAGTTCGCGAGTGACGTGACGGAGAGGACCCGATGACACAGGCGTGGATCAGCCTCGGGGCCTGCGCGGGGCTGCTGGCGCTGGCGGGCCTGGCCCTGGTGCGCGTGGGGCGCAGTGTGCTGGCACTGCCGCTGTCGGTGCTGTGCATCGCCCTGTCCACGTGGAACTTCGCGGACTTCGCGCTGGCGCACTCGGGCGGACCGGGCTGGCGCTTCATCGCCACGGCGGCGGCGCTGATGAGCGCTCCGTCCGCGCTGCACTTCATCCTCTCCTTCGTGGGCGAGCGGCGCCGGCTGGCGGCGGCGATGTTCTCCGCGTACGCCGTCTTCGGGGTGCTGGCGGCCACGGCCGTGGCGGGCCTGGGCTCGACGCGCGTGGCCGAGGCGGTGGGCTCGCGGGGCTTCGTCCTGACGGTGCTGGCCTTCACGGCGCCACTGCTGCTCGGGGGCTTCACCCTGCTCACCCAGCACCTGCGCCGCGAGGTGCGCGCCACCGAGCGCACCCGGGCGAGCCTGATGCTCGCGGGGCTGGCGCTGCTGGTGACGCTGCTGGGCACGGACCTGGTGGCGGTGCTGGGCCAGGAGGTGCCGCGCCTGGGCAACCTGGGCACGCTGCTGGGCCTGCCGGCCATCGCGGTGGTGGCCCTGCGCCTGCGCCTCTTCGGACAGGAGTTGTCCAACGTCCACGCGATGTACGCGCTGCTGCTGGCGCTCGTGGGCGTGCTGGCCTACCTCGCCATCTTCCAGCTCTTCGCCGCGCAGTACGGCGCGCTGGTGGTGGGGACGGCGGCCGTGACCCTGACCCTGCTGGCCATCATGCGCCGGGGCGTCATCGCCTTCGTGGCCCAGCGCGAGCGGCTGGAGCAGATGGCCACCCTGGGCCGCTTCTCCGCGCAGATGGCGCATGACCTGAAGAACCCCATCGCCGCGCTCAAGGGGGCCGCGCAGTACCTGAAGGTGGAGCACTCGCGGGGGCAGCCCTGGGACGACAAGGGCGAGTTCCTGGACCTGCTGCTGGAGCAGGTGGAGCGGCTGGACCGGGTGGTGAGCACCTACCAGCGCCTGGGCCGGGTGGAGCCACTGAAGCAGCCGCTGGACCTGAACCAGCTGGCGGCGAGCGTGCTGTCCCTGCAGACCTTCACCGGACGCCCCGAGGTGGAGATCCACCGCGAGTTGGCGGCGGACCTGCCGCGCTGCACGGGGGACTGGGACCTGCTGGCCAACGCGGTGGAGAACCTGGTGCGCAACGCCTTCGAGGCCATGCCACGCGGGGGCACGCTGACGCTGCGGACGAAGCTCGACGGAACGGGCGTGGCGCTCGGCGTGGAGGACACGGGCGAGGGCATGAACGCGCGCACGCGGGAGCGGGCCTTCGATGACTTCTACACCACCAAGGCCACGGGGAGCGGGCTGGGGCTGGCCTTCGTACGGCGGGTGGTGGAGGCCCACGGCGGCGAGGTGACGCTGACGAGCCACGAGGGACGCGGCACCACCGTGACGCTGCGCCTGCCGGTCTCCGACTCGCCCGCTGGAGAGCCCGTGCCGGGAGAAGCGGAACCCTGGCCGGGTTAGTCCCCCTGTGCCGGCAGCAGGAGAGCCGCCGGAGCAACGAAGTGCCCCCCATCCGCCTTGGCGCTGAACCGGAGGACCCGGGGGACCCGACCTCCCGGGCCTCACGACATGCCCGCGAGGAGCTCGGGGCGCCGGGCTACGGCGCCAGACACTGCGGCGCCTGCCCGAAGAACTCCTCCGGACCGGCGAGCATGACGGCGGTAACATTCGTCAGGCTCATGAGCTGGAGCGCCAGGGCCACCGGCTCCTTGGACTGAGCCACCGGCGTCTCCTGGCCGGGCAGATAAGCGGCGAACAAGTCCGGCGCGAGGGCCGCGACCGTGCCCAACGGCGCCTGGTCCATGACCGGAATCACGCCCCATACGCCGAAGGGCTCTGCGTGCGGCCACTTGTTCTCGAGGCAGAACCTGAAGCACGCGGAGTCCGCCCATCTCCTCGCATCCTCCCACGACAGATCGGAGTAGGCGATCACTTCCGTGGAGGCACCTCCACACATGCACTGCAGCCTGGCCTCATACTGCTTCTTCGCCCAGACAGGAGGCTCCTTGCCTGCTGGGTTATAGACGGCGATGGTCCCCGCCCCACCAATGTTGGCGGCCTTCGCGACCGGGGTTCCCACCCAGCTCACGAGCAATCCCAGGGTCATGAAAAGACGCGCCACCCAGGTCCACTGACTCCGCTGATGCATGGTCCGCTCCCACAATAAGAGTCAAGAGAACTACACTCCCATTGTGACATGAAAGCCGCGCCGTTGGGCCGGGGGAGGAGGAGAACGACCGCGCGCCGTCGGCGCACACGTTGCTGTTGTTCTGGCTGTCGATGACCATCGCGTAGGCCCGCCCCTCCAGCAGATGCGGGCCACAGGCGGGGCCGCCCATGTCGAATCCCGGTAAGGAAGAGCGGACGCTCGAACCGACGCTCGCGCCAGAACCCACCGCTCCACCCGCTCTGGACGGCACGCTCCCGGGCGAGGAGTTCCCGGTCCCTCACTGGGACCGTTACGAGTTCCTCGCGCCACTGGGCAGCGGAGGCATGGGCGAGGTCTACAAGGCGAGGGATCGGCGCCTGGGCCGCGTCGTCGCGCTCAAGTTCATCCGGGGGGCGGACCCCGACAAGGTGATGCGCTTCCTCCAGGAGGCCCGCGCCCAGGCGCGCATCGACCATCCCCACGTGTGCAAGGTGTACGAGGTCGGCGACGTGGCCGGGAAGGCCTATATCGCCATGCAGCTCATCGGGGGCGAGCGGCTCGACAAGGCGGCCCAGGGCATGTCCCTGCCCGAGAAGGTGCAGGTGATGAAGGAGGCCGCCGAGGCCATCCACGAGGCGCACCGGCTCGGCGTCATCCACCGGGACCTCAAGCCCTCCAACATCATGGTCGAGCGCGGCGAGGACGGGCGCTGCTTCCCCGTCGTGATGGACTTCGGCCTCGCGTACGACATCGGCCAGGGGCACGGCCTCACGCAGACGGGCGCGCTCATGGGCACGCCCTCGTACATGGCACCCGAGCAGGCCCGCGGCGACGTGCGCGGCATCGACCGCCGCTCGGACGTCTACAGCCTGGGCGCGACGCTCTACGAGCTGCTCACCGGCGTGGTGCCCTTCACCGGCGACTCCATCCTGGGCACGCTGCAGAAGGTGCTCCACGAGGAGCCCCCCGCCCCGCGCACGCACGTGCCCCAGCTCCCGGGCGACCTGGAGACCATCGCCCTCAAGTGCCTCAACAAGGAGCCCGAGCAGCGCTACGCCTCGGCCCGCGCGCTCGCCGAGGACCTCGGACGCTACATCGATGGCGAGCCCATCCTCGGGCAGCGGCCGAGCCTCGTGTACCGGCTGCGGCGGCGGGCGCGGAAGCACCGGGCCCTGGTGGCCGTCTCGGCGGTGTCCCTGGCGAGCATCCTCGTCCTCTCCGCCTTCGGTGCGCGCTCGTGGCTGGAGGCCCGCACCACCCGGCAACGCTCCGAGGAGCGCGCACGGCTGGCCGGGCAGCTCGGGCAGCAGGTGAAGGAGATCGAATGGTTCCTGCGCGCGGCCTACACGCTGCCCCTGCACGACACCAGCCGCGAGCAGCAGCTCGTGCGCGAGCGCATGGAGCGCATCCGCTCACAGCCCCATGAGCTGGGCGGCCTCGGCGAGGGGCTCGTGCACTACGCGCTGGGGCGCGGCTACCTGGCCATGCACGAGCTGGAGCTCGCCCACGAGGAGCTGACGCGTGCGCAGGAGAAGGGCGTGGACTCCCCCGAGCTGCACTACGCAAGAGGCCGCGTGCTCGGCGAGCTGTACCACCAGGCCCTGGAGGACGCGCGCAACAGCGGCGGCAAGGAGTGGGTGGCCCAACGGCAGCGCAGCCTGGAGAAGCAATACCTGGAGCCCGCGCTCCAGTCGCTCGAGCGCAGCAGGGACCTGGACCTGGAGTCGCCCCGCTACCTGGAGGGGCTCATCGCCTTCTACCGCCGGGACTACGACGCGGCGGCGCGGCTCGCGGCCCAGGCGGCGGCGGAGACGCCCTGGGTGTACGAGGCCCGGAAGCTCGCCGGAGACGTGGCCTACACCCGGGCCATGGAGCACCTGGAGAAGGGCGAGTACGACCCGGCGCGCACCGGACTCGAGGAGTCGGGCCACCTGTATGAGCAGGCCATCGAGTCCGGCCGGAGCGATGCGCGCAACTACGAGGCACTCGCGGAGGTGTGGCTGCAGCAGTCGGTGATCGACTCGCGGCGGGGACTCTCGCGCAAGGCCTCGCTGGAGCGAGCGCTGGAGGCGGGTGACAAGGGCCTCCACGCCTCTCCGCTGCGCGCCTCGGGGTACACGAAGAAGGCCCAGGTGCTGATGCAGTGGTACCGGCTGATGAACTTCGAGAAGGGCGGGCTGGACCCCGAGCCCATCCTCACCGAGTGGACCGCCACCGCCGCGCGCGCCGTGAAGCTGGACCCTCGGGACGTGTACGCCTACGACATGCTGGGCTACAGCCACTTCATGCGCGCGCTCCGGCTGGCGCGGGAGGGCGCGGCGCCGGATGCCTCGTGGGACGCGGCCATCTCCTGGCTCGGCAAGGCGCTGGAGCTCCAGCCCGAGTACCCGTGGGGACACAACGACCTCGCGCAGGTCTACCGCTGGAAGGGCAATCACGAACGGGAGCACGGCGCGGATCCACGCGAGTCGTACGCCCGGGCCGAGCACCACTTGAACCAGGCGGCGCACAGCGACCCCGCGTACCTGCTGGCGCACACGAACCTGATCGAGCTGTACAGCGCGAAGGCGGCGTACGAGCTGTCGCGCGGGCTCAACCCCCAGGAGGACGTGGACAAGGCGCTCCAGGCGGGTGAGCGGGCCCTCGCGCTCGACGGCAACTACTACCTGGCGCTGAACGGGGTGGCGCTCACGGAGCTGACGCTCGCGCGCTACCTCGTCGCCAGCGGCGGAGACCCGCGCCCGAGGCTCGAGCGGGCATTCCAGTACCTGGAGCGCTCCGCGGCCATCAACGCCACCTACGGGCGCACCCCGCTCTACCGCGCCATGGGACACCTCGTGGAGGTGGAGCACACGATGCGGGACGGCCGGGAGCCCACGGCGTCGCTCGAGGCGGGGCGGCGGGCCCTCGCCGAGGCCTACAGCCATGACTCCGGTTGGGTCGAGTGCCGGCTGGTGGGCTCGAGGCTGGCGCTCGCGGAGGCGGCGTGGGCGAAGCGGCGGGGACTGACGGAGCTGCCGCTGCTGCAACAAGCGCTCGCGGAGGCCCGGCGCGCCGTGGAGATGTATCCCTATTACGAGACCCACCAGCAGCTGGCGCGCGTCTACTGGCGGCTGGCGGAGGCGCTGCCCGCGAGCAGGTCGCCCGACGCCATCTTCGAGGGCCTGGCGCAGGTGGACCTGGCACTCCGGCTCAACCCGAACCTGGCGCACGCCCAGGCCCTGCGCGGAGGCCTGCTGCTGGCCCGGGCGCGGACGATGCGCGAGGCGGAGCGCCCCGGCACCGTCCGCGAGGCCCGGGCCGCGCTCGCCCGGGCCCTCGAGCTCAACCCGCTGCTGTGGCGGGAGTACGAGGAGCCGCTGCGCGAGGCGGAGTCAGGGCAGCGTTGACGGATCCTCCACGGGGCCGGTGAAGATCTTCCCCTGCAGGGTGAAGTCCTCGGGCGTGCACGGGCCCACACCGTAGGTCTTCAGGTTGTTGGGGTTCTGCCCCAGCCAGGGCTCGGCCGTCGGACGGCGGCGGTTCTTCGTGTTGAGGCACACCGCGCCGAGCGGGCTCCAGAGGGCCTCGACGCGATCGATCGAGTCCTGCGGTCTGGCGAAGCCGTACTGGTCCCGCCTGAAGATCTTCGTGCCCCGCTTCGTGTAGCTGCGCCAGTCCCCCTTGCCGACGAAATAGGCGGCACGCTTCGCCTGCAGACAGGACTGGAAGACGTAGTTGCGAGTCTCGTCCAGTACGCCCGTGGCGGGAGCCCAGGGCGTGTAACCCCAGGCCAGACACGTGACGATGGAGCCCTGCTCGCAGCCCATGGTGGTCACGGTGGCATCGTCCTTGACGTAGCCCGTCCTGCCACTGACGCGCAGCCTGGGGAGGAAGGAGACGACGGTCTCGTCATCCCCCGCGCAGTGCCGTTGCCAGGTGCTGCCCGGGCGGAGCTCGCGGTACTTGAGCGTGTAGCGGTGCACCCCATCCTTCGCGGTCTTTTCCTTCTGGTCGGTGAAGAACCGCATGTCGTAGGAGATGAGCTGGGTCGCATCTCCATGTCCCATCGGCATGGAGCTGAGGCTGAGGATCACCTTGCTCACGTCGTCCCCCGTCAAGGTGTACGCCACATCGTTCAGCCGGTACTTGATGGTGAGCTGGGTCCGGTCTCCCTCGACCGCGAGCAGATACACGGGCGAGGAGTCGGCGGCGAGCCTGGCCGAGACCGGATACTCGATGACGCTGAACGCACCGTTCAGATAGCGGATGGCGAGCATGAGCCCCTTGGGCCTGTGGATGAAGGCTTCCGGGCAGAAGAGCCGCTGGTCGCCGGCCATGAAGCAGTAGTTGCCGCCCTCGGCGGTGTAGAGGCCCTTGGCGTTGCCATTACCGCCCGGGTCACAGTTCCCCGTGGGGCACTCGTCGGTGACAGTGATGCCCGCGAGCAGGGCCTTGTCGATGCCGCAGGTGGGCCCACCGGGGCAGGCCGAGACCGGGCCCGTGCCGGGGTCCGTCGGCCGGATCACCTGCTGGCACGCACCGCATCCGCTCGCCACGGTCACCAGGGCCATGCAGATGAACCATGCCGTCCACCGCCCGCCGGCCTCGCGGGTACCCACTCGCCGTGTCTTCGTCGTCTCCATATCCATGATGAGCTCCCCCTCGTGCGGCGGCAGGGGCGGGCTTCCCCCCGACCGCGAACCCACCCACGCCGCCGCGAACACTGGTTGGCGGGCGGCTTAGCCAAAGGCATGCCAGCACGTCAAAGCATGGGGGGCCGAGCAATCCCGGGCACCTACCGCGCCCGGTGAACTGGAAGACGCGTGGCTGCGCGCGGGTGGCACGGCACGTGGCACAGGTACTGGCACACCGAGCCGTGCCAGACACACCGGCCTATAATGCCCGCGCATGGAACAGGACGGGTCGACCCTCAAGCCGAGCGGAATTTTGAATGACATGAGTCCCGCCGTGCCGCGCGTCCCGGGTCTGATGCGGCTGTTCGCCGCGGGAACGACAATGGCGGTGGCCCTGCCGCTGAAGGGGGGCGAGTTGGAGCTGGGACGGGGCTCTCCGGCGCTGGGCGAGGCGCAGGACCCGCGGATGTCCCGCCGCCATGCGCGAATCCACTTCGACGGGCGGCGCTTCTGGGTCACCGACCTGGGCAGCCAGAATGGCACCTTCGTGGATGGCGAGCCCGTGCCCGCCAACACGCCCCGCGAGGTGCAACGGGTCATCCGCATGGGGGACTCGCTCTTCGTTCCCAGCGCGGATGTGTACCCGCTGGAGCAGCGTGGCGTGGTGAAGCGGGAGGGCTTCATCCGAGGCCCGGCGCTCCAGGCGCTGCTCGACGAAGTTTCTCGCGCGGCCCGGCTCGGCTTCCCGCTGCACATCCACGGCGAGAGCGGCACGGGCAAGGAGGGCGTGGCCCGTGCGTTCCACGAGAACGGGCCGCGCGGCACGGGCCCCTTCGTGGCGGTCAACTGCGCGGCGATTCCCCAGAGCATCGCCGAGCGGCTGCTCTTCGGAGCCAAACGCGGCGCCTACTCGGGAGCAGACGCCGACGCCCCGGGCTACCTCCAGACGGCGGACGGCGGGACGCTCTTCCTCGACGAGGTGGTGGAGCTGGACCTGGCGGTGCAGGCGAAGCTGCTGCGGGCACTGGAGACCAAGGAAGTCCTCTCGCTGGGAGCGGCGAAGCCGAAGGTGGTGGACATCCATATCTGCTCCGCGAGCAACCGGGATCTGCGCGCGCTGGTGGCGGCGGGGAAGCTGCGCGAGGACCTGTACTTCCGCATCGGCCGGCCGGAGGTGGCGCTGCCACCCCTGCGCCAGCGGCCCGAGGAGATTCCCCTCCTGCTCCACCGCGAGGTGCGGCAGGTAGAGCCCCAGCTGACGCTGCACTCGTCCTTCGTGGAGGCGTGCCTGATGCGGCCCTGGCCGGGCAACGTCCGGGAGCTGCTCGTGGAGGCCCGCAGCGCCATCCAGGCGGCGCTCATGCAGGAGGCCCCGCGCGTGGAGGCCCGCCACCTGAGCCCGAGCGCCGGCACCGCGTTCGGCGCCGCGGTGCCGGCCCCTGCCCCACCCTCTCCACCGCCAGAGCACCGGGAGCCACCCAAGGAAGCATCGTCGCGGGCGAAGCCGCTCGACACGGACGAGCGGACGCGCATCGAGGAAGCACTGCGGCAGAACGGAGGCAATGTGGCCGCCACGGCCCGGGCGCTCGGCATGCACCGCACGCAGCTGCGGCGGTTGCTCGAGCGCCACGCCCTCTCCGCTCCCGACGACAACGAGCAGGAGTAGGCGGGTCGCTGTCCCTGCGCACCAGTCCGCGCTCGGCGACGTGCTGGAGGTGCGGCTGGGAGCCGGGGTGCAGCGCCCTGACACCTCGGGGTGCTCGAGAGGTCAGGCTACACACGGCCCGCTCGTTTGCCTCGGGGGCGGCCCGCGCCGGGCGGAGCCGTCCGTTGCGCGGGTGCGGTCTCCGGCGCCACGGCGCGCAGCACGAGGTCCACCACGTCGCCCGCGGTCCGCCCCTGAATCGGCGCGTGCCCGAAGAGCACCCGGTAGTAGAGCGGCGCCGCCAGCAGGTCGAGGACGAGCTCGACGTCGATGTCCCCGCGGATGTCTCCGCGCGCGACCCCGCGGGCCAGCGCGGCCGCCATGGACGCTCGCCGCGTGGCGAAGACCCGCTCCCGAAACGCTTGCGCCAGTGCCGGCTCCACGGCCAGGTCCGCCACGAGCCCGGGCAGCGCCCGCCCCACGGCCCCGGCGAACGCCGCCGTGAGCGTGGACAGCCCGGACACCAGATCCTCCCGCGTGTCTCCCGTGTCCGCCGCCGGCGCCTCCCCCATCGACCGCACGAGCGTGTCCACCACGAGCTGCGGCTTGCCCGCCCAACGGCGGTAGAGGGTGGGCCGCCCCACCCCGGCCCGCTCCGCCACCGCCTCGAGCGACAACGCGCCATAGCCTCCCTCCCGCAGCAGCGCCAACGTCGCCGCGCGCACCTCCTCGTCGATGCGCTCGTCCCGAGGCCGTCCCGGCGCTCGCCGGGGCCCGGGCCCGGCCGCCGCCCCCCGTGCTTTCGTGTTTCGGCGTTCCATGGCCATCCAGTCTACGACCTCCTCCACTTCTCCTTGATTTCGTTACAGCGTGTAACTTAATCAAGGAGCAGGAGGTTTTGACCATGCAGCAATCCCCGATGCACGAGGAGACGGCGCGGCCTTCACCGGGTTGGCCGGTGGCTCAAATCCGTATCGCGCGCCCGACCGACAAGCTCGACGAGGTCGTCCATTTCTACCGGGAAGGGCTCGGCTTGAAGGTGCTCGGCTCGTTCACCGGGCATGCGGGCTATGACGGCGTGATGCTCGGCCTGCCCGGCGCCGGAGTCCATCTGGAGTTCACGCGCCATGCGCAGGGCAGCCCCGGACAGGCGCCGTCGCGCGACAACCTGCTCGTGCTCTACATCCCCGAGCGCGAGGCCGCCGCGCGAATCATCGCGCGCCTGGCGGCGATGGGCTACCCGGAGGTGGAGCCCGAGAATCCCTACTGGAAGGGACGGAGCACGACGATCGCCGATCCCGACGGCTGGCGCGTCGTGCTCTTCGACGGCGTCTGGGCTCCATCCCCCGAATGAGCCGGGTGAGTGGGCACGCCGAACACAGGCGTGAGCAGACTGTTCACGTCACGGAACCCGCGGGTGCGGTGCCGGCGGCTGCTGGCACCGGGCCGGGCAGCGTCAGCCTGAACCCGATGCGCCCCGCGGTCTGCCACACCTCGGCCTCCCCACCGTGCCGGACCATGATGGCGCGCACGATGGACAGGCCCAGGCCGTTGCCTTCGCCCGAGCGAGCCGGATCGGCGCGGTAGAAGCGGTCGAACAGGCGGGGCAGGCTCTCGGGCGGCACCGGCTCGCCTTCGTTGACCACCTCCAGCACCGCGCCCGCTGCATTGGCGCCGGCTGCGGCCCTCAGCTCGACCACGCTGCCCGGCCGGGCATGGCGCACGGCGTTGGACAGCAGGTTGGCCAGGGCGCGGCGCAGCAGCTGGGGTTCGGCCCACACCGGGGCGTCGCCGTGGCACACGATGCGAACGCCGCGTTCCTCGGCGAGGTCGGTGAAGTAATCGGCCTGCCGGGCCAATTCCTCCGTCCCCGACAGGTGCTGGCACCGCAAGGGCTCGTTCTGCGCCTGGTGTTCGCCGCGGGCCAGGAACAGCAGGCTATCGACCATGCGGTTGAGCCGCTCGAGCTCCAGCAGTTGCGACTCCAGCAACCGCGCGTGTTCGGCCTCGGTGCGCGGGCGGCTGAGCATGACCTGGCTCTGTCCGGTCAGCGTGGCCAGGGGGGTGCGCAGCTCGTGGGCCAGGTCGGCCGCGAACTGGTTGAGCCGGGCATAGCCGCTCTCCAGGCGGGCCAGCATGGCATTGAGGCCATGCACCAGCGCGTGCAGTTCGGCCGGGGTGTCCGAGGCATCGAGCCGCAGGGCCAGGCTCTGCGGTCCGATGACAGCGGTCTGGGCCTGCAGGCGGCGCAAGGGCGCCATCCCGCGCCAGATGAGCCACAGCACCAGCACCGCCGCCAGGCCACCGGCGCCCAGGCTGGCGGCCACGATGTGTCGCCGGTAACCGGCCAGCAGGGCTTCGCGCTCCGGGTACAGGCGGGCCAGCCGGATCTCGACCGTGGCGTCGCCCAGCCGGGCCCAGGCGTTCACCGCTGCCGCCGGCGCGCCAGCGGGTGACGACCAGTGCCGGATGTCGGCCACGGTCGCCTCGCGCTGTACCGCCACCGGCGGCAGCTGGGGCAGGGCCAGCCCCACCGGGTTGATGGCCAGCAGCAGGCCACCGCCGTCGGCCGGGGCGGCATGGATCTCGATGAGGGCATTGCTCTCACCGCTCATGGTGTCGCGCAGGTACTCGGTCTGGCTGCGCAGCATGGCCTGCGTGCCGCTGTGGCCCAGCAGCTGGCGCAGCTGCCGCAGCTTGCCCAGCAGTTGCACGTCGTCGCGCTGGCGCAGCTGCTGCTCGAACGAGCGGTACAGGTAGGCGCCGAGCACGGCGCTGGCCACCGCCGCGATCAGGGCGCACCACAGGCCCAGCCGCACACCCAGGGACAGGGGCCGCTTCATTCGCGCAGCTCGCAGATGTAGCCCATGCCGCGCACCGCATGGATCAGCCGGCCGGGCACCGGGTCGTCGATGCGCAGCCGCAGGCGCCGCACGGCCACATCCACCACGTTGGTGTCGCTGTCGAAGTTCATGTCCCAGACCTGGGAGGCGATCTCGGGGCGCGACAGCACCTGGCCCTGGCGGCGCATGAGCAGGTGCAGCAGGTTGAACTCGCGGGCACTGAGGTGAATGCGCCGCCCTGCCCGCGTGACGGTGCGCGCCGGCACGTTCATGCGCAGGTCGTCCACCTCCAGCAGTTCCTCCTCGCGCAGCGGACCGCGCCGCAGCAGGGTACGGATGCGGGCCAGCAATTCGGCAAAGGCGAACGGCTTGACCAGGTAGTCGTCGGCGCCGAGCCCGAGGCCCTCAACCCGATCCCGCACGGTGGCCGCCGCCGTCAGCATCAGCACGCGTGTAATGCCTCCCGTGGCCACCACCGCCCGGCAGACCTCGTCGCCTCGACAACCCGGCAGGTCCCGGTCCAGCACGAGGACGTCATAGTCGTGGGTGGTCGTCAGATCGATCGCGGTTGGCCCGTCGTAGCAGACGTCCACTGCCATCGCTCGGCGTCGCAAGCCGACAGCGAGTGTGTCGGCAAGAAGCTTCTCGTCCTCAGCGACCAACACCCGCAAGGCCCGGCCCCCTTCCCACCCGTGACCCCAGCCCTGGAGCCCGCGGGGGCCATTCTCCCACCCGGATGTACGGCCCGCATAAGGGTTCGCACTGACGAGGCCCTGACGCGGGGCCTGATGACCTGCGCGCATGAAGACCAACCGGGCCGCGCTGGTCTGCGGCGTGCTCGTCGCAGCCACCGCCTACGTGGTGATCGGCACCTACCGCATCGACCTGGATGTCTACCGGATCGGCGCTCAGGCACTCCTGGACGGCCGCGACCTCTACGGCCCCGTCCCGGCCACACGCGACGGGCTCACCCTGCCGTTCACTTATCCGCCCGCGGCCGCGATTCTGTTCGTGCCGCTGACACTGGTGCCCTTCGCAGTGGCCAGCGCGGGGCTCACCGTCGTGAGCATCGCCTCGCTCGGCGGAGCGTTGGCCCTCGCCCGCGCGAGACTGGACGCTGCTGCGGGAGAGCGTCCGCCCTTCCTGCTGCTGCTCCTGGTCGCGCTGCTTCTGGAACCTGTCCGCTCCACCCTGGGCTACGGCCAGATCAACCTGATCCTCATGGCGCTGGTATGCGCCGATCTGCTCCTGCGGTCCACGCGCTGGCCTCGAGGCCTGCTCATCGGACTGGCAGCAGCGATCAAGCTCACCCCCGCCGGCTTCCTCTTGGCGCTGCTTGTGCTTCGGCAGTGGCGAGCCGCCGCAACCGCTGTCGTGACCTTCCTCGCCGTGACCGGCG
>NZ_DBNGVP010000040.1:0-22214 GCF_057119385.1 Archangium sp.
GTCCGGATAGCAGTCCAGGGCCGGGCTTCCGTCACACCACCAGCCGTAGTTGACGGTGTTGCCGGAGGTGTCCGTCACACTGCTCACACCCCAGCGGTACGTCCCCTGCGCCGTCTGGAAGAGGGGCACGTAGCTCCTGCGCGTTCCATCCTTGTCCCACGACGTCCACGTGTTCGCCGCCGCGTTGTATTGGATGCGCTGGTAGCTCTCGATACGGGTGGCGTGCGTGCCTCCCGTGGTGCAGCTCGGACTGGAGCTGCCCGCGGGGCACGCCACCAACTCCTGCCCGTCCAGCACGAACAGGTCCGCTCCGTCATAACGGGGCACGCCCTTGCCGGGGCTGGCCCGGACGATGGTGGAGAACCCCTCCAGGCTCCAACCGACTCCCGCGGCCCCGCTGCCTCCCGCCGAGCTGTAGGTGAGCCGCAGCGACGGCTCCAGTCCGTGGAAGGCGGGCACGGAGAGCGGCTCCGAGGCGGTGAACGCTCCGTAGTACGTATCCACCGACGAGGACTGGTTCGAAGGCGCATCCGCCAGCACCAGCCCACCCACGAGCCCGGTCCACAACGCGAGCGCGCGGGATACCGGTGCACCGAGAAGACGGTTTTTCATGACCCCTCCTGCTGAGGGGGAAAATGCTAGTATAAGTGGATTCACCTATGGTGAAGTATTCAGCAGCCGACGCATCCACCCCAGAAGGCACCCCGGTGCTTGCGCTAGGATGGGCCGGCCCCCCTCCCGGGAGACGATGACGCGATGAAGAAGCGCTTCCTGCTGGTGGCCGCCGCCCTGCTCGTGCTGGCCATCGCGGTGGTGGTGACGGAGCTCCAGGAGCCGCCGCGGCACACGCCCGAGCCCACCGCGCCGCTCACCGATGTGGCCGGACCCGCGCCCGTGGTGCCGGTCTCCGCCCGCGAGGAGCCCCCGCGCAGGCTGGCGGAGCGCCCTGCCCCCGCGCAGCCCGGCGCGTCCCCGGAGACGGCCGCGCTGGCCCCGGTGCCCGAGGTGCCTCCCACCCGCGTGGTCGCGCCCTCGCTCATGCCCGATCCGGCCCATCCGCCGCAGTGGACGAAGCCGCTGGCCCTGCCCTCCACCCCCTCGCCGCCGGATCCCTCCATTCCGCCCCCCATCGCCGTGGACCCGGAGCGCGGGCGCCGCACCCAGGCGCAGTGAGGAGCATCAGGCACCATGAGCAGGAAGAAGGCAGCAGCCCAGCGGCGCCGCGAGCAGCCCGAAACGACCCCCGCGGAGCAGCTCCCCCACGACACGGCCCGGCCCGAGGACACGCCTACGCCCGCGCACCGGCGCACGCGCCTCCTCCAGGCCCTGTTCTCCGCCGCCCTGCTCGCGCTGGCGGCGCCCCCCCTGGACCTGTGGCCGCTGGCGCTGGTGGCGCTGGTCCCCCTGCTGCTGGCGCTCCGGAACGCCACGCCCATGCAGGCCCTGGCGCCCGCCTGGCTGTGTGGCTTCGCCATCAACCTCATCGGCTTCCGCTGGGGCTACGCACTGCTCGACCGTTTCGGCCACCTGCCGGCGTGGGTCCGCGTGCTGGCGCTGGTGTTGCTCGCCGCGTACCAGGCCAGCGTCTTCTCCCTCTGGGCGGGGCTGGGCACCCTCCTCACGCGCTCGGCCCGCGTGCCCTGGCTCGTCTCGGTGCCGCTGGCGGTCGTGGTGGCGGAGAGCGTGCTGCCCTTCCTCTTCCCGTGGAACCTGGGCGTCACCGTGTGGCGGGCCTGGCCGCTGATCCAGGTGGCCGAGCTCGGAGGCGCGCCCGCGGTGTCCGCGCTCGTGGTGCTCATCAACCTCACCCTGCTGGAGGCCGGGCTGGCCCTCCGGCACGGGCGGCCCCTCCCCCGGCCGGTGCGGGTGGCGGGCACGGTGGTGCTCGCGGTGGTGGCCGCCGGACTGCTCCGGGCCACGCACGTGGCGATGGCGCGCGCGGCGGCGCCCAAGGTCCGGGTGGGCATCGTCCAGCCCAACGCCGGCACCGTCACCGCCGAGGATCGCAAGCACCGGGGAGAGCAGTACCTGGCCACCCTGCGCCAGTCCACGCAGCAACTGGCGCGCGACGGCGCCGAGCTGGTGGTGTGGCCCGAGTCCGCCTTCCCCTACCTCTTCGATCGGCAGCTCCCCCGGGAGTACGCGCCCGGGCACCCGTGGGAGCTGCGGCCCGGCTTCCAGGGGACGCTCCTCTTCGGCGCGCTCAGCCACACCTTCGGGGGCTCGCTCATCCACAACAGCGCCGTCCTGGTGTCACCCGACGGCCGCATCACCGGACGCTCCGACAAGCGCCGGCTCTTCCCCTTCGGCGAGTACGTGCCCTTCGCGGCGCGCTTCCCCGAGTGGGCCCGGGAGGTGCGCGCGCGGCTGCCGGACTCGCCGGACATCGAGCCGGGGGAGCAGGCCCGTCTGCTGGTGAGCGGCCCGCTGCGGATCGCCCCCCTCATCTGCTACGAGGACATCCTCCCCTTCGCCGTCCATCCGCTGGTGCGGGAGAAGCCCAACCTCCTCGTCACCCTGGCCAATCACGCCTGGTTCGGAGATGGGGATGCGCCGTACCAGGCGCTCGCCCTGGCCACGCTGCGCGGCGTGGAGGCCCGGAGGGATCTGGTGCGCGCTGCGAGCACCGGCGTCAGCTCCGTGGGGGACGCGCTCGGGCGGGTCCAGGCGCACACGTCACTCCAGCTGGAGCCCGGAGCACCCGAGGTGTTGATGGGCGAGGTGGCCCTGGTGGAGCTCTTCGCGCTCGGACCCTACCTCGCCCCCGTCTTCCCCTACGCGTGCGCGCTGGTCCTGGCCTTGCTGGCCCTGCTCGGGGGCTCACGCCGGACCTGACGCAGAAGCCCCCGCGCTGCCCCGGATGCGCTGCTCGTGCTCGAGCAGCCACTGTTTCGTGGGCACGCCTCCCGCGTACCCCGTGAGCTTCCCGCTCGTCCCCACCACCCGGTGGCAGGGGACGACGATGGAGAGCGGATTCCTCGCGTTCGCGGAGCCCACGGCCCGCGACGCCCCCTCCCGGCCGATGTGGCGCGCGAGGCCCGCGTAGGACCACGTGACGCCCAACGGAATCTCCCGCAGGGCCTTCCACACCGTCTGCTGGAAGGGCGTCCCCACCGGCTCGAGCGGAAGCTCGAAGGACATGCGCTCGCCCGCGAAGTACTCCTCCAGCTGCCGCCGCGCCTCCCGCAGCACCGGATGCGACTCCCCCTCGCTGGCCACGAGCGTGGGCGCCCGCTTGTGGTTCTCCAGGTAGATGGCGATGAGCGCCCCTTCGTTCGCGTACAGCCGCAGAGGGCCCACCGGGCTCTTCAGCGTCGTGGTGTACAGCTTCATCCGCCTGCTCCTTCCGAAAGAGAAGTCCAGAGGTGTATCGCCGCGTAGGAGCGCCAGGGCCGCCAGGCCTCGGCCCGCGCACCGGCCTCCTTCGCCGTCACGTCTCCGAGTGCCTTGCGAATCCCCAGGTCACTCGCGGGAAAGGCATCGGGCCAGCGCAGGGCCCTCATGGCCACGTAGTGCGCCGTCCAGGCCCCGATGCCCGGCAACGCCTCGAGCGCCGCCATCGTCTCGTCCACATCCGCGTGCCGGTCCAGCCGCACCGAGCCGTCCGCCACCGCCCGCGCCACCGCCAGCAGGCTCCTCGCCCGCGCCCCCGGCATTCCCAGCTTCGCCACGTCGTCCTCCGACGCCGCCGCCAGCGTCTCCGGCAGCGGGAACAGCCGGGACACCTCCGCCTCCGGACCGTCCACGGGCTCGCCGAAGCGCGCGACGAGCCTCCCGCTCAGCGTCGTCGCCGCGCGCACCGAGACCTGCTGCCCGAGGATGGCGCGCACCACCAGCTCGAAGGGCTCGAAGGCCCCCAGCACCCGCAGCCCCGGGTGCGCCCGGACGTGCTTCGCCAGGAGCGCGTCCCGGCCGAGGCACTCCGCGATGACCTCCGGCTGCGCATCCAAGTCGAAGAGCGCCCGCAGCCGCGCCGCCACCTGCATCAGCACGCCCGCCAGCGACAGCGAGACCTCGGCCAGCAGCGCGGGGCGCTTCGGATCCTTCCGCACCGTCAGCCAGCCCGTCCTGCCCCCCAGGCGCACCGTGCGCCGGTACTCGGCCTCCCCCGCGTGCTCCACGCCTGGAATCGCGCGGCCCCGCAGGAAGCGCAGCAGCTGCTCCCAGTCCAGCGGCGGGCGATAGTCCAACCGCAGCACGAGCGCACGCGCTCCCACGCCCTCGTCACTCGCGCGCCGCAGCTCCGAGGGTGGCCGGCCGAAGCGCTCCTGGAAGAGCGCGTTGAAGCGACGGACGCTCTGGAAGCCACTGGCGAAGGCGACCTCGGCCAGCGGGAGCGTGGTGTCCTGGAGCAGCTGCTTCGCCAGCGCGAGCCGCCGCGACTGCGCCAGCTCGACCGGAGAGACACCGAGCTCCGCTTCCATCGCCCGGCGCAGATGCCGGCTGGTGACCCCCAGCTCCGCCGCCAGCTCCTCCAGGGATGACTCGTTGAGACAGCCCCCCTCGATGCGCGCCACCGCGGCCGCCACGAGCCTCGGCACCGAGTCCACCGGCGCGCTGCCCGGAGCCAGCTCGGGGCGGCACAGCAGACAGGCCCGGAAGCCCGCGTGCTCGGCCTCGGCGGCCGTGCGGTAGAAGGCACAGCGCTCCCGCCGGGGCGTCCTCGCCGTGCACACCGGCCGGCAGTAGATGCCCGTCGTGGACACCCCGACGAAGAAGAGCCCATCGAAGCGCCGGTCTCGCGCGGTCAGGGCCCGGTAGCAGGTCTCGGTCTCCAGCGTCTCCATCACGGGGCTTTCGTAGCGTGGCCGCCCGCCCCTGTCTGGCCGTTTTCGGACCTGACCGCGAAAATCGGGTCGCCCCCTCCGTCAGTGGTTGGTCGGCAGGAGCACCTCTCCCGCCCTGCGCTCGACTTCGTCGGACGGGATGAGCTCGATGGGCCCCTTCACCGCCAGCGCCTCGCTCCGGGCCTTGAGCACCTCCTCGATGGCCTCCCTGGCGCCATAGGGCGCGTCCAGCACGCCGAGGCACGCGTCCAGGTCGCCCTTCAAGGCGGCGGCGTTGGCGTACCGCTCCTCGGGGTGGCGGCGCAGCAGCTTGTGGAGGATGAGCCGCACGGGCTCCGACACCCGCCGCATCAGGTGATCGATGTGCTCGGGAGTGAAGGCCGCGGCACGCCGGGCCATCTGCTCCACCGTGGTCCAGCTGGGCACCTCGCACACCCAGGGCAACTCCCCGTCGTAGCCCGGGTGGCCCGGAGGGAGCCGCTCGGCGGCCTGCTCCACCTCGTCCGAGCCATAGAGCTGCAGGCCGGTGATCATCTCCAGCATCACCATGCCCAACGAGAAGAGATCCGCGCGGGAATCCGCCGTGACGCCCGGCATGGGGAACAGGCGCTCCGGGGCGGCGAAGTCGATCTCCCCCTGGAGGATGAACGGGACGGCCGGCGCGCGCCGGGGCAGCAGGGAGGCCGCCGACATGAAGTGGGCCAGCATCACCGTGCCATCGTTCTTCACGATGATGTTGTAGGGGTCCACCGACTGGTGGAGGACGCCCAGAGGCCGGCCGGCCGCGTCCGTGAGGGTGTGCACGTACGACAACACCTCCGCCACCGAGGAGGCCACGTAGAGCGTGAAGGCCTCGGAGAGCTGACGTCCGCGCACGCTGCCGTAATGCCCCGCCATGTTCAGGCTGATGCCCGTCACGTACTCCGTCACCAGGTAGCGGCCGCCCCGGTATTGGAACAGCCCGTGGTGACGGGGGATGGCCGGGTGCGACAACAGCGCGCCCAGATCCGCCGCGTCCTCGAGCCGCGCATGGCTCGTCCAGTCGGCGGACGCGGTGACCATGGCCACCTCCACCAGGGGCCCGTCCTTGTCCCCGGTGCGAGGCAGGCACAGGAAGCGTTTCTGCTCACCCGGCCCATGCGTCAGCTTCCGCAGCCGCAGATACCCCGTGTCCCCGTGGGAGAACAGGACGGGGCGCTTCTTCACAGAGGGGGCGGGCTTGCGCGAATCAGCGTCAGACATGAAGACACTCCTCTCCCGTCACGGCGGTGCCAGACGGCCCCACCCGGGAGGTTGAAGACAGGGGAAATGGTGTGAAGGTGCGCCGGAGGCTACTGTAGACATTCACCCCAAGGGAACGACCTGTGGGGTTGTGCCTGGGCTCCCCCGCCTCGCGGGCGCTTGCCAGGCGCCTCGTCACCCCAGCGGCCTCGTTTTCCCGGACGGCCAGCGGCCAGGGGAGCGCCCTCGGCCGCCCGGCAGGGATGCTCACGAGAGAGAATCTCCCGCCCTCCCAGTGCGTTGGAGCTTGTCCTGAATGAGCGAGCACATCGACGGGACCTTTTCCAGCCGGCTCGGCCCCGCCCTGTACGAGCGGGCTTCCTACCTCCTGCCCGGAGAGCCGGAGGACCTCTTCGCGGGCGGCGGAGAGATGGGTGCGCACATGCGTGCCTTCGATTGGGCCGCCACCTCCCTGGGCCCCGTGGAGGGCTGGTCCCAGTCGCTGCGCAGCGCGGTGAGCATCTGCCTCAACTCGCGCTTCCCCATCCTCATCTACGCCGGGCCGGAGCTGCTCGTCCTCTACAACGACGCCTTCATCCCCTTCTTCGGCCGCAAGCACCCGGAGCTGGCCCTGGGCCGTCCGGGCCGCGAGGCCTGGCCCGAGGTCTGGCACGTCATCGGCCCCATGCTGGAGGGCGTCCTCGCCACGGGCCGGGCCACGTGGGCAGATGATCTGATGCTCGCCATCAACCGGAATGGTTACCTGGAGGAGACGTACCGGACCTTCTCCTACAGCCCCATCGGCATCGAGGCGGGCCGGGTGGAGGGCGTCTTCACCGCGGTGAACTTCACCACCGAGCGCGTCATCGGCGAGCGGCGGCTGCACACCCTGCGGCAGCTCGCCGGGCACGTCAGCGAGTCCCGGACGCCGGAGGAGGCCTGCCGTCAGGCGGCTCGCACCCTCGCGGCCAACCCCGCGGACGTGCCCTTCGCGCTGCTCTACCAGTGGGACGAGCCACGCGCCCAGGCCACCCTGGTGGCGAGCACGGGGCTGGAGACGGAGGTGGACGCCAGCCGCTGGCCCCTGGCGCACGTGGCGGCCACCGGACGCGTGGAGGTGCTCACCGACGTGCGTGCGCGCTTCGGCGATCTGCCGGGAGGTCCCTGGGACGAGTCGCCGCACACGGCGGTGCTGCTCCCCATTTCCCGGCCGGGACAGAAGGTGCCCTATGGGGTGCTGGTGGCGGGCGTGTCTCCACGACAGGCGCTGGACGACTCCTACCGGAGCTTCTTCGAGATGGCCGCCGGACACGTGGCCTCGGCCGTGGCCAACGCGCGAGCCTATGAGGCGGAGCGCCGGTACGCGGCCGAGCTGCGCCGCCGCGTGGAGTTCGAGCAGCAGCTCATCGGCATCGTCAGCCATGACCTGCGCAACCCCATCAACGCCATCACCCTGGCGGCCCACGCCCTGCTGCGGCGCGAGGAGCTCGACGCCCGCGCCACCAAGTCCGCCAGCCGCATCCTCGCCTCGGCCGAGCGCGCCGCGCGGATGATCCGCGACCTGCTCGACTTCACCCAGGCCCGGCTGGGCGGAGGCATCTCCCTGGAGCGCCGGCCCACGGACCTGCGGCACCTCGTGGACCAGGTGCTGGACGAGCTGGGCGTGGCCTGGCCGGAGCGCCACCTCGAGGTGCGCCAACGCGGCTGCACCACGGGGGAGTGGGACGCGGACCGCATGGCCCAGGTGGCCTCCAACCTGGTGACCAACGCCCTCAAGTACAGCCCCGCGGACACGCCCGTGCGCGTGGAGCTGCGCGGCGAGAGCGACGGCGTGGAGCTGCGGGTGCACAACGACGGGCCGCCCATTCCGGCCGACCTCCTCCCCCGCCTCTTCGAGCCGCTCCAGCGCGGCACACCGCAGGTGGACCGGGCGAGCCGCAGCATCGGGCTCGGCCTCTACATCGTGAAGCACCTGGTGGAGGCGCACGGGGGCACCGTGGCCGCGCAGTCGGGCCTGGGCCGGGGGACGACCTTCACCGTGCGGCTGCCGCGCTCACCGGGTGCCCTCACCCACCACTGACGCCCGCGCCTGCTCGAGGCTCGCGGCGCAGCGGAAGCCGAAGTGGTGGAAGATGGGCCGGTTGGCGGGCACGTGGGGCCGCCGGTACACCGACGTCGCGTACGAGGCTGGCCAGAACCACGAGCCGCCTCGCACCACCTTCTCCGTGTGGCCCGGGCACGGCTCGCGTCCCTCGCACGGGCCCTTCGGGTCCACCCCCAGGCACGCCTCGCCACAGGCCTTCCACGAGGGCGTGTACCAGTCCGCCACCCACTCCCAGGCATTGCCCGCCATGTCGTAGAGCCCGTACGGATTGGGCGGCCGCGTGCCCACCGGCTCCGGACGTCCCACGTCGGCGTGCGTCCTCGAGCGCTGCTTCTTCCCGCAGCTGCGCCCCCGGCTGTCCTGGATGACGGCGCGCTCGCAGGTGGCCGGCTCGTCGCCCCACGGGTAGAGCCGCCCATCCGTTCCCCGCGCCGCCTTCTCCCACTCGGCCTCCGTGGGCAGGCGCTTGCCGTGGGCCTCGCAGTAGCCCTTCGCGTCGTACCAGCTCACCCCGTTGATGGGCTGCCGGGGGTTGTCGAAGTCGCGGTAGTTCGGCCCGCCCTTGCCGCACCGGCCTTCCTTCTCGCAGGCCTTGTACTCGCCGTACGTCACCTCGTGCGTGTCCATGTAGAAGGTTTGCACCCAGACCTCCGCCTGCGGCTTCGCCGGTGCGTGCTTCCCCGTGTTCACGCCTCGGAGGAAGGGACCTCCGGGGATGCAGGCCATGCCCGGCACCGGCGCCTCGAGGCAGGGCAGCACCTCGGGCGCCCCGGGGAACGGAGCCGCCGCCCCGGCCACGCCCGCGCTCCCGAGTCCGAGCACCAGGAGGAGCCACATCGCTCTACTCACTGCCGCGCCACCCTTCTCATCCGCTTCTCGAGGAGCTTCTGCTTCCACGCCTCGCGCGCCTCGCCGGGCCCCATGTCGAGCCGAGACAGACCACGCGGCTGCCCGGTGTCCGGCGCGTACCGGAGCATCATGCGCACGTCCCGCGTCTTCCGGTCCTCCAGCCAGGCCCGGAAGCTCGAACCCGACTGGGTGTTGTAGTGGTAGTAGCTGCCCTTCACGTGGGTGATGCCCCGCTGGCCGCTCGTGCGCACCACCACGCTGTGCTCGTCCAGCGGGAGCGCGCGCATGTTGCTGCGGTAGTTCGCGTCATAGGGGAAGTACTGCTCGGCGTTCGACAGGTAGACCACCCCCATCTTCCTCCCCGCCTGTTTCGTGACGCGGCCGAGGGCGGCCACCGTGCGCTCGGCGGTGAGGTCGCCCCGCACGACGAGGACCCTGTTCCCCTCATGGAGGCCGCGGATGTGCGCGTAGTCGTCCGCATCCACCAGGAAACAGGGCAGCGAGGCCTTCTTCATCTGCTCCACCACGCGCTTCAGCCGCCGCTCCACCGCCCAGCGCGCGGTGCCGTACGCCCGGAGCAGCTGCGCCCGCTCGAACCGGGTACCGCCTTTCTCCTGGATGAGGCGGCGCACCTCCGCGCGGCTCTCCCGCCGCCACAGGCGCAGGAACTCCTCGGGCGTCTCCGCCGCGAGGAACATGAGGCGGTAGACGCGGTGGAGATCCACGATGGACTGATCGAAGTCCATCAGCACGAGAACCTCCGCGCGGGCCCAGGCCGCCAGCAGGTAGTTCTGGTCCGAGCCCACCCCCAGGTAGACGCCCCGCTTGTCCTTCACCGCGTCATGGAAGAGCCCGAGGTGGTCCTCGTTGGAGATCCAGTAGTGGGTGTCGCGGACGAGCTCGGCCGGGGTGGGATCCGAGGGCAGCCGGGTGGAGCCGGTGAGCTCCAGCTCGGGCTCACTGGCCACTGCCACGGCGCTGGCCAGGAGGACGACGAGGGCGAGGACACGCATCGCGGGCATGATACCGCGCCCCGCGTGATACGCTCGGACCGGGGGCCCGTATGTCGGCGCATCTCCTCGCCTCATCCGTCGTCGCGCTCATCGTGGCGCTCTTCAACGGCCTGCTGGCCGGCTACGTCCTCGCCTCCGCCCGGCGGGAGCGGCGCGGGCTCTTCTTCGCCTGCGGCCCCACCGGCGTCGCCCTCTTCGCCGCCGGGTGGTTCGTCGTCCTCCTGCAGCCCCGGGCCCGCGAGTCCGTCCGCGTGGCCGTCGGGCTCGCCGCGCTGCTGTCCGTCTCCGGCTTCATCGCCGATGCCCTCGTCGAGCTCGGACCCACCCGGGTACGCCGCTGGCTCTCGTGGGCCCTGGTGCCCACCGGGCTGGCGCTCCTCGGGCTGTCGGCCGGGGTGGCCATGGCCTTCGGGCAGCCACTGCTGGCGGTGTTTCCCCAGGTGCTGGGACTCGCCGGCGTGGGTCTGCTCGGCGGGCTGCGCTTGCTGCTGTGCCGCCATGAGAACGCCTCCATCCGCCGGCTCTCCCGGCACCTGACGGCACTCATCGGCGTGTCGCTGCTCGTCTGCCTGCTCCGCACGGTGCTCGAGCTGTTCCAGGGGACGCCCGCCGGCAATGGGGTGCTGCTGTGCATCGTGCTCGCCGCCGAGATGGCGACGCTCAGCTACATCCTCCACGAGCGGGTCGCCGTGCGGTTGCCCGTCTCCCGGGCCCTCACCCACGCGGTGCTCGCCATCGCCGTGGCCTGCGCCGTCGTCGCGGTGTTCCGATTGCTGGGCTACCCGGTGGACCTCGTCCAGGTCTCCGTCTCCGTGGGGGTGGCGCTCGTGGCCTCCCTGCTCTTCATCGGCCTGGGCGAGCAGCTCAACCGGGGCATCGAGCAGCTCCTGTTCCCCAAGCAGGCGCGGCTCTCCGAGCAGCTCTCGGCCTCCCGCGCCGAGGCGGCGGCCCTGCGCGGACGCCTGGAGCGCGCCGAGCGGCTCGCCATCGCCGGGGAGCTGGCCGCCTCCGTGGCCCATGAGATCAAGAATCCGCTGGCCGCCGTGCGCGGGTACGCCGAGCTGCTCTCGGGACAGGGCGGGCATGTCTCCGCCGAGCACCGCGCCCGCTTCGAGAAGGCGGTCCGCATCATCCGCGAGGAGAGCGATCGCATCGACGCGCGCGTCGCCGAGCTGTTGAGCCTCGGCCGGGCGCCGCGGGGTGAGAAGGGGGCGGGTCCGCTCGACGTGTCGCGGATTGTGTTGGAGGCGGTGGCGGTGGCCGAGGGCGAGCCGGACTTCCCCACGCTCGTGCCCCGGTTGGATCCGGACTTGAGGGCCGTGGGCGACGAGGACGCACTGCGCGGGGTGCTGCTGAACCTGTTGAAGAACGCCGCCGAGGCCATGCGGGAGGCTCGGGACGGGCGCATCGAGGTCGTGGCCCGGTGTGAGGAGGGCCGCGTCGTCGTCGAGGTGCGCGACGAGGGCCAGGGGCTCGAGGCCGTGGATCGCGAGCGGCTCTTCCGGCCCTTCTACACGACGAAGGCGGGTGGAACGGGGCTCGGGCTCGCCATCTCGCGCTCGGCCATTGAGTCCGCGGGTGGGACGCTCGGGCTCCTGCCGCGTCAGGACAGGCCAGGCGCCGTGGCCCGCGTGGAGCTGCCCGTGGCGCCAGCGGGCCCCGGCCCGGCGAGGGAGGACGTGCGATGACGGTGGATGCCGCGGTGGACGGGCCCGAGGTGGCCCTCGTGGAGGACGAGCACAACCTGCGCGAGCTCTACCAGGACGTGCTGGGCGCGCGCGGGCTGAGGGTCGTTCCGCTCGACTCGGTGGCGGCCGCGGAGGCGTACCTCTCGCGGCATGCGCCGGACCTCCTGCTGCTCGACGTGAAGCTGGGCGATGGCGATGGGCTCGTGTTGCTCGACCGGCTGCGCCAGCGGGGACTGCGTACGCCCGTCATCGTGATGACCGCGTTCGGCACCGTGGAACGGGCCGTCCAGGCGCTGCGCGCGGGCGCGGCCGACTTCCTCGTCAAGCCGTTCCCCAACGAGCGGCTCGTCTCCTCCGTGGAGGCCGCGCTGGAGGCGGGACGCCGGCTCGTGGAGCTGGAGCTGGCCGCGCCCACGCTCGCCCCGGACTCGGACACCGGCCGCGCGCTCATTGGCGCCGATGGCGGACTGCGGGACGTGGCCGCGCTCCTTCCCCGCGTGGCCGCCTCGGATGCCACCGTGCTCGTGCGCGGCGAGTCCGGCACCGGCAAGGAGCTCGTCGCCCGCGCCATCCACGCCGCCTCGCCCCGGCTCGATGGGCCCTTCGTCTCCGTCAACTGCGCCGCCCTGCCCCCTTCCCTCCTCGAGTCCGAGCTGTTCGGCTTCGAGCGCGGCGCCTTCACCGGTGCCCACTCCCGCCGCAAGGGGCTCATCGAAACGGCCGAGGGCGGCACGCTCTTCCTCGATGAGATTGGCGACATGTCCCTGGAGGCCCAGGCCCGTCTGCTCCGCGTGCTCCAGGAGCGGGAGATCACCCGCATCGGCGGGCGCGAGACCGTCAAGGTGGACCTCCGCGTCATCTCCGCCACCCACCGCGACCTGGATGCCATGGCCTCCAGCGGGCAGTTCCGCTCGGACCTCCTCTACCGGCTCGCCGTCATTCCCATCCACCTGCCTCCCCTGCGCGAGCGCACGCGCGACATCCCCGGCCTCATCGAGCACTTCCTGGAGAAGCACGCCCAGCGCAAGGGGCTCACGCCTCCCAGGCCGGATGCGGAGACCTTGCGGCGGGCCCTCGCCTGGACCTGGCCCGGCAACGTGCGCGAGTTGGAGAACTTCGTCGAGCGGGCCGTGGTGCTCGGGCACTTCGACTCCGAGTCGCTCCGCGCTCCCCTGACTCCGCGCGGGGCGCTGGCTCCCGTTCCGGCTTCGGCTCCGGCTCCGGCGGAGGTGACGGCGGTGGGAGAGGGGCCCACCGTGCAGACGCTGCGCGACGCCGTCGCCAGCGCCGAGCGCGCCGCCGTCATCGCCGCCCTCCAGGCCGCCAGGGGCCAGAAGACCGCCGCCGCCCGACTCCTCGGGATCAGCTACAAGACCCTCTTCAATAAAATCCATGAACACGGCATCCGCGAGGAGCTCCACATCGGCTGAGCGGCTCGCCGTTCCAGGGATACCTGTGTAACGCCTTACATACCTCTGACCCGCGCCTCCCAGGTGCACTGCGTCACGCGAGTGGTTTGACGCGGGTGGGAGAACGGGCTCGGGCACCCTCACCCCGTCCCTCTCCCGAGGGGAGAGGGGATATTGGGAGGGAATTGGGCGGAGATTTGGAGTGACGAGGGCGGGGTTCCGGGCACGGGGCTTGCTCAATCCCGGGTCGCGCGATGTCGCGCACCTGAGGAGGCCTCATGGGCTCTGCATCTCCCACGGCGGCGGTGGGCCGCCTGGACCTGATTCATTCTCTCCTGCGCGCGGTGGACCGGCCCGCTCGTGAAGCGCTCGACATGGCCCGGCGCCCACTCGCCGCCACCCTCGCACCGGCACTGCTCGGCATCTTCCTCGTGGCCGCTTCTTCCGCCGCCGCGGGCTTCGTCTCCTCCACCGGGCTCCGGTTCATCCCGAAGCTCGATGCCCTCCGCGCCGTCTTCGAGGCCCTGCTCGTCGTCGTCCCCGGCACCCTCGTCTTCGCCATCTACCTGCGCCTGCGCCTCACCACCCGCGTCCTGCTCGCCGCCACCGCTATCGGGCTGCTCGCCGCCGGGCTCGTGGCCACCTGTGTCATGCCCCTCATGGCCTTCCTCGTGCTCGTCTCCCGGGACGCGCCGCTCGTCCTGGCCCTCCCCGCGGTGTTCGTCCCCGGGCTCGCGCTCGCCACCCTCGCGGCCCTTCCCGTGCGCGTCATCACCTCGCTCGACTCCTCGCGGGCCGCCTGGTGGATGTCCCGGGCCTTCGCCTTCTTCCTGGGCGCCGTCTTCCTGCTGCGCGTCCACGCCTCCTTCCTCTCGCTCTGACCCTGACGAGGTCTTCCATGCAAGCCATGTCCCCGACTGTCACGCTCACCGCCGAGCCCCTCACGCCGTTCATGCCCTGGTCCGTGGAGGAGCGCGCGCCCCTCTCCGAGCCCGCCGTCCCCGCCGAGCCCGAGCGGCAGCTCCTCGTGGAGCTCCTGCGCGAGCCGTCCTCCATCGTGGAGCGGCTGCTCGATGCCACGCGCCTCCAGGGGCTGGTGGTCGGCTCGGTGGGAGTCATCGCCGTGAGCACGAGCGCCTTCGCCGCCACGGCGAGCGCCGCGCGCGGCCACGGAGAGGACTGGGCCCTGCCAGCGGCACTGGCGTCGATGAACGTGCTGCTGGCGCTCGCGGCGTCGCTGGGCCCCATCTACGCGGCGAGCATCCTCGTGGCGGCGCGAGTCCCCCTCGCGCGGCTGGTGGCGGCACTGTTGGCGTCGGCGGCCACGGGCTCGCTGCTGCTCGCGGGGCTCGCGCCTCCGCTCTACCTGTTGTGGCGGCTGGATGCCGAGTGGGCGGGGCCGCTGCTGCTCACCGCGGCGTTCCTCCTGTCCGGATGGGCCGCGGGTGCGCGCATCCACCGGCTGCTGAGCCTGTTGGCCGAGTCCGTCACCCGCGCCGCGCTGGGAAACCCCACCGCCGTGCTGTCCTCCGAGGACGCGTACCGCGTGGGCATCCTCGCGCGGGTGTCCTGGATGATGGTGGCGTTCACCTCGGGCCTGGGCTTCTGGGCCTTCAACGCGCTGGGCTGAAGGAGGACGGACCATGACGGCACTCGTGATTCTCACGGCGTATGCGGTGCTCGGAGCGGTGGCGGGGGCCTGTGCCTTCGTCCAGAGGCGGGGGAGCCCGCTCGCGGAACGGATGGGACAGGCGCTGCTGGCCCTGGCCCTCTGGCCCTTCCTGCTCCCGGTGTTGCTCAGTCCGGGAGAAGCCGCCCTCCGCGTGGAGCGCGGCCACCAGAGCGCGCGGGCCCGGCGGCTGGACGAGGTGACGGGGCGGCTCGAGGAGTGCTGGAGGCAGGCGGCGGTGGAGAGCACGTGGGCGGCGGAGCAGGCGCGCGAGCACCGGTTGCTGGACGGGTTCGTCGGGCGCCTGCGGACGCAGGAGCGGCGGCTGCTGGAGATGGAGGCGGCGCTGGCCACCGCCCCGGCGAGCGTGAAGGAGCGGCTCACCCGGCTGTACGAGCACGCCGCGGCCGAGCTGGAGCACAGCATCGGGCTCGTCGAGGAGCTGGCTGCCCAGCTCACGCTGCTGCGCTTCTCCGGGCTGGGCAACCCGTCCGCCACCCGCGTCGAGCGCAGCCACATCGAGGAGCTGCTGCTGCGCATCGAGGCACTCGCGGAGGCCTCCCAGCCAGGCCCGAGCGAGGCACCGCCCCCGGCCCAGGTGGCCCGGGCGTAGCGGACTGGCTTCCGGGCTACCGCGACACTTGCAGTGATTCAATCGGGAGGAAGCTGGCGCAACGCCTGAGCGGCCTCATCGAAGACCTTGGCGAGAATCGGCTCCGCCGGTCGATTGACCTCGAGAAGAGGAATGTCCTCGCGCTGTCCCACGTGCTGGAGCACGACGGCGGCGCCGAGGCTGCAATTGGGAGACAGGGCCGCGACCAGCCGCCGGGCCAGAGCGCGCAGCTCGGCACGAGCCTCGCTTGGGAGCGCGGGCAGCAGGCGCTCCCGGTGAAGGAGCAACAGGGTGAACAGACGGTCACAATGGTAGGAAGCAGGACCTTTGTGCCCAACGGCTGTTTCGGCGAGGGCGTGAGCCGAGGAGATGAACGCGGGGAGGACGGCGAGCAGTTCGTCCGGGATGTCCTCCTCGAGAAGCGTGAGGACTCCCGTCTTGTGCTCCAACGGCACCGATGGCTCGAGGGCCCAGACGCGAAGTTCCTCTGGCGACTTCTCCAGGAGCGCCAGCAGGCCATGCAAGGAGCGTGAAGCGGCTGGCGCGAGCCGTTGAAGGGCTTGCTGGACGATGGGAATGAGCTCCGGGTGACGTCCGCGCCAGAGAGCGCGCGCCACCGTGCTCACCTCCGAGTGTTCTGGTCTGGGACTGGCCACCAACCGGTGCAGTCCGCGCACCAGACTCGCCCGAGCGCCTGCGTCCTCCAACCGCCCGAGCGCCTGGGTGATGACTGTCGCCACGGACTCACCATCATAATCCCCACGCGCTTCTTCCAGGGCCAGTTGCCGCTCGAGACGCCTCGCGCTGGAAGCGCCTCCCAGCTCGCCCAGGGCGAATGCAGCCGTCTGGCGAACGAGCGCATCCGCGTCCTCGAGCATGGCTTCCAGCAGGGCCCCGATCTTTCGAGGCTGCGCACCCCATTGGGCCACCATGGCACGGGCTCGAGCCTCGTCCCCATCGTGAAACACCGTGACCAGTGTCTCCTTCCACTGCTTCATGTCTGGCTCACGCGCCATGCTCAGCCCGTTTCCCCCATTGATATGCCCCACGTCCAAGCACTCGCCGAGGCCTCCCAGCCGCCAGGGGAGGCTCCGGGCGCTTTGTCCCGCAACTGGTCCGATAGTCGGACCAGTTGGTACGAAGCGCGACCGGAAGGTGCCTTGTTCTTTGCTGCGAGAGTACCCCTGACGGGACTTTTCCCACCCGGCCTGGTCCGAGCGAGATGCCGCCTCCGGCCCAGGTGGCGCGGGCGTAGCCAGGAAGGCGTCATTGTCATCCAGCAAGCAAAGCTCGGAGTGGAGGGGAACCCCGGGCCGGGGTAGATAGGCCCCATGACGCCAGACGAGCAGGACTTCCTGCGCAGGTTCTTCCGAGCGGTCGCCGACCGGCCCATTGAATTCAATGGGCGCGACGACCAGCGCTACGTGAGAATCTACTCGGATCCGAACTTCGAGGAGCACGATCCCGTCAAGCTGCTGATGCGCTCCATCGAGTACTCGACGGGCCAGAGCGTGCAGCTGCTCTCCGGCTTCCGCGGCAGTGGGAAGAGCACCGAGCTGCGCCGGTTGCGGAGCAAGCTGGACGGTCGCGGGGTCTACAAGGTGGCCCTGGTCGACATCGAGGACTACCTCAGCCCCTCGCAGCCCATCGACGTGAGCGACTTCCTCATGGCGCTGGCGGGCGGGCTGGGGGATTCGCTGCTCGAAGCCGAGCACCTGACGGGAGACCCGGCCCACGAGGGTTATTGGCCGCGGCTCGTCAACTTCCTCACACGCACCAACATCGAGGTTCCGGAGATATCTGCGGGCCTGACCGCCGGTGCCTCCACTCCGGACAAGTCCGTCTCCACCGGAGCTTCCGCGGGTCTCAAGGCCACGCTCAAGAGCGACCCTTCCTTCCGAGAGAAGCTCCAGAAGCGCATGGCGGGCCACCTGGGCGCCCTGACCCGGGACGTGAGCGCCTACGTCGAGGAGTGCGTCAAGAAGGTCAAGGACCGGTATGGACCGAACACCGAGGTGGTGCTGCTGGTGGACTCCATGGAGCACATCCGTGGCACCTTCACCAATGCCGCGGCCGTGCAGGACTCGGTCATCAACCTCCTCGTCCAGCACAGCGACAAGCTCCACTTCGACTACCTGCACGTCGTCTACACGGTTCCCCCGTACCTCAAGATCCTGCAACCCAATCTCGGGTCCCTCTATGAGCCGGGCGGCCTCCAGATGATTCCGACGCTGAAGGTGCGGCTCAAGGACGAGCAGCGGACGCCCTTCCAGCCCGCGCTCGACCTGCTGGAGAAGCTCATCTCGGAGCGCGGTGACTGGAAGCGGCTGCTGGGGCCGCAGTCGCGGGCGGTCGTGGACGAACTGAGCCTGCTCTCCGGGGGCCACCTGCGTGACCAGCTGCGGCTGTTCGCGGAGATCATCCGCCGCGCGGACAAGCTACCCGTGAGCAGGGCCGTAGTGGACGCGGCCATCCAGCAGAACCGCAACGGGTTCCTGCCCATCTCCGATGAGGCGGCCATCTGGCTCGACATGATCGCCAACAGCCATGATGTAGCCCTGAAGAGCAATGAGCGGCTGCACGAGCTGGCCGGCTACTTCGAGGCGCATCTGGCGCTCAACTACCGCAATGGCGCGGACTGGTACGACATCCATCCCCTGGTGCGTGATGTCGTGCGGCAACAGGCGGAAGTGGCCAGGACGCGGTGGGCAAAGAAGGACTAGGCGACATGCGCCCTCCTGATGAGGTGGGGCTCGGCCCCGAGGGGGAGCAGGATTGGCTGCGCCTGCGCCGCCAGGTGGAGTGGTCGGAGGACTTCTGGCTCTGCTTCATCTTCGCCCCCTCGCCACTCGCGACAGGGGTTCTCCGCCAGCGCACGGAACGCCTGCTGCGTGGACAGACGCGCCGTCTGAACCGGTATGAGCCCTCGCGACCGGAGGAGTTGCCCGCAGTGCTCCGGGAATTGCTCACCCAGGAAGCGAGGGACGTCGGTTGCCACTGGATCGAAGCGCTGCATCTCGACTCGGGGACGCAACCCGAGGGACCCTGGCATCAGGCTTGGATGGAGCTGGTCGTCCTGATGAATGAGCGCCGGGATGCCTTGCGCCGCCACCTGCGGGGAGGGCTCGTGCTGGTGGCTCCTCCCCGGCTGAAGCCCTACTTCCGCCAGATGGCTTCGGATCTCTGGTCGGTTCGAGCCATGGACATCGAGCTGTTGCCCGCGGCGGAGCCCGCTGAGGCGCGGGAGTGGCCGGGATTGGATCGACGGGAGGCAGGCGCCTCTGACAGCGAGGACAGTGGCGCCATTCCCGACGCGGACTTCGCTCTCACCGAGCTGCAACGGATTCAGTCTGGGAACCTGAAAAGCTATCAGGCGCTGGCCTCTGTGCTGACCCGAGCCACGGAAGGATTGCTTGCCACCGGGAGGGTGAGCGAGGCCCTCGAAGCGGCGCGGCAGGCATGGGAGCGCATCCGCAATCGTGTTCAGGAAGACCCGCTGAGCAGTGCCAGAGTTCTTCATGCACTGGCCATGTCGGAAGAGGCCGAGGGGGATTTCGCGACTGCGGCAGAGCACCTGGAGCAAGCCGTTGAACTCACGCGTGGGCAGACGGATAGACAACGTCTCCTCTGGCTCGATGGCCTGGGGCGGTTGGCTTACATGCGGCGGGATTTGAGAGAAGCGAATCGTGCATATGAAGAGGCGCTCTCCCTCTGCCGCCAGCGCAGCCAGATTCAGGGGGATACACCAGAAGCGCTGCGCGACCTCTCCATCTCGCTCGACAGGGTGGGAGACATCCGCCGGGCTCGCGGGGAGCTGTCGGCGGCGGCTGAGGCCTACGAGGAGTCCCTGGCTCTGCGGCGCCAGTTGCGCGAGGTGGTGGGACAGACGCCGGAGGCGCTTCGCGACCTCTCCATTTCGCTCAACAACGTGGGCGACATCCGCCGGGCTCGCGGGGAGCTGTCGGCGGCGGCCGAGGCCTACGAGGAGTCCCTGGCTCTCATCCGCTTGGTGCGCGAAGCGGTGGGACAGACGCCGGAGGCGCTTCGCGACCTCTCCGTGTTGATCGAGAGGGTGGGAGACATCCGCATGGCTCGCGGGGAGCTGTCGGCGGCGGCTGAGGCCTACGAGGAGTCCCTGGCTCTTTCGCGACAGTTGCGCGAGGTGGTGGGACAGACGCCTGAGGCGCTGCGCGACTTCTCCATTTCGCTCACCAGAGTGGGAGACATCCGCATGGCTCGCGGGGATCTGCCGATGGCGGCCGAGGCCTACGAGGAGTCTCTGGCTCTCATCCGCTTGGTGCGCGAGGTGGTAGGACAGACGCCGGAAGTGCTGCGCGACCTTTCCGTGTTGATCGAGAAAGTGGGAGACATCCGCATGGCTCGCGGGGAGCTGTCGGCGGCAGCTGAGGCCTACGAGGAGTCCCTGGCTCTTTCGCGACAGTTGCGCGAGGTGGTGGGACAGACGCCGGAGGCGCTTCGTGACCTCTCCGTGTCGCTCAACAACGTGGGAGACATCCGCATGGCTCGCGGGGAGCTGTCGGCAGCGGCCGATGCCTACGAGGAGTCCCTGGCTCTTTCGCGCCAATTGCACGAGATACTTGGCGATATTCCACAGGCGAATCAGGATCTCCGTTATTGCCTCACCCAGGCCGCCGCTGCACGTCAGGCTCTCGGCAACGAACCTGGGGCCCAGGCCGCCTGGGACGAGGCGGATGCGCTGGCTCGCCAGTCAGAGTGAAATCCCAACCAGGCCCTCGGCCCACGGGCGCGCATCTCAGTGAGCCAGAAGTTGGCGGGGTTTTCCAACTGGAGCGCTGGCGGGCTCGCCCAACGCAAAGGGAACATCCGCTCTCCGGCGGACACTCAGTGGAGCGAGCGGCCCTTTTTGTTCTTTCTCGGACGGCCAGAGCGGCGTTGACTGCCGCCCATGAGCATCTGGTCGAAGAAGAGCATCGCCCAATTGCAGCGTGAAGAAGGGGGGCACGAGCTGCACCGCACGCTCACGGGCTTCCAGCTCGTCCTGCTGGGCGTGGGCGCCATCATCGGCGCGGGCATCTTCGTGGTGACGGGCACGGCGGCGGCCCAGCACGCGGGGCCCGCCATCCTCCTGTCCTTCGTCCTCGCGGGGGTGGGCTGCCTCTTCGCCGGGCTGTGCTACGCCGAGTTCGCCGCGATGATTCCCGTGGCCGGCAGCGCCTACACCTACGGCTACGCCACCCTCGGCGAGCTCGTCGCGTGGATCATCGGCTGGGATCTCATGCTCGAGTACCTCTTCGCCTCCTCCACGGTGGCGGTGGGCTGGTCCGGCTACTTCACCGCCTTCCTGCGCGACTACCTGCACCTCCAACTCCCGGTGGCCCTGACGAGCGCCCCGTTCGACGTGGCACCGGGCTCGCACATCCCCCACGCCACCGGAGCGATCGTCAACCTGCCGGCGGCGCTGCTGGTGGCGCTGCTCACCGGGCTGCTCGTCGTCGGCATCCACGAGTCGGCGCGGCTCAACAACATCATCGTCTTCCTGAAGGTGACCGTCGTCCTGCTCGTCATCGGCTTCGGCGCGTTCTACGTGCGGCCCGAGAACTGGAGGCCCTTCATCCCGGAGAACACGGGCACCTTCGGGCACTTCGGCTGGAGCGGGATTCTCTCGGGAGCGGGCGTCATCTTCTTCGCGTACATCGGCTTCGATGCCGTCTCCACCGCGGCCCAGGAGACGCGCAATCCGCAGAAGGATCTGCCGGTGGGCATCCTGGGCTCGCTCGCCGTCTGCACCGTGCTGTACATGCTCATGGCGCTGGTGATGACGGGCGTGGCGCACTACAGCACCCTCAACGTGCCCGAGCCCGTGTACGTGGCCATCGCCCAGGCGGGGCCGGCGCTGTCCTGGTTGCGGCCCCTCATCAGCCTGGGAGCCATCGCGGGCCTGGCCTCGGTGGTGCTCGTGTTGCTGATGGGACAGCCGCGCATCTTCTACGCGATGGCGCGCGACGGCCTGCTTCCCCACTTCTTCGGCCAGGTGCACCCGCGCTTCCACACCCCCTATGTCTCCACGCTCATCACCGGCGTGGTGGCCATGGTGGTGGCGGGGCTGTTCCCCATCGGCCTGCTGGGGGAGCTCGTGTCCATCGGCACGCTGTTCGCCTTCGTGGTGGTGTGCGCGGGCATCCTCGTGTTGCGCTACCGGCGGCCGGAGCTGCCCCGGCCCTTCCGCACCCCGTTCGTTCCCGTGGTGCCCGTGCTCGGCATCCTCACCTGCGGCTCCCTCATGCTGGGCCTGGGCGTGGCCACGTGGTTGCGGCTCGGCGCGTGGATGGCGCTCGGGTTGGTCATCTACTTCGGCTATGGCCGCAAGCACTCGCGCGCCGGCCACGGGGACACCACCCCCGCCGAGCCGCCGCCCCCCGACCTCGGCGGTCCGCTCTGACACACCCGGGCCCGGTGCGCTTCGCCATGACGTGTGCGAAGACGGGACGCCGGACACCACTCGTTGACGTCAACGAGCAATGCAGACAGATGTGTGATGCTCATTGACGTCAACGAGTGACGCGAGGCGAGGCGCTCCAGGCGTCCCGTGCGTTGGAGGGCCGCTGAAGCTGGAGTTGATTGAAGGCACCACCCTGGACGCGTGGGGACTGGCCCCCGGGCGCACCATGGGTGAGGTGGTGGACCGGGTGCTGGAGGTGGTGTGCGGCCTGGCGGTGGTGCACGAAGCGCGGGTGGTGCACCGTGACGTGAAAGAGGCCAACATCCTGGTGCACCAGCGCACGGGCCGTGCGGTGCTGGTGGACTTCGGTGCGGGCTACCACGAGGGAGACCCCACGCTGACGAAGGGGATGTTTCCCCCGGGCACGCTGCCCTACCGCG
>NZ_DBNGVP010000041.1:0-17462 GCF_057119385.1 Archangium sp.
ACAGGCCCTCGGGGAGGGCGTAGCGCGGGGCGCGCAGCAACGCCGTGAGTCCGCCCTCGGGCACCGGGGGCAGTCCCTTGGCCACGCCCAGGCTGGCCACCAGCATGAGCACCCGTAACCCCGTGCCGCCCAGCGCCTTGCCGAAGCGCTCGGCCACCCGCTCGATTTCCTGCGGTGTCGTGGCCGCGTGGGCTTCCCGGTACAGCTGGACACAGGCCAGGGCCACGCGGGTGAGTTCCAGCACACCCACGGCCAGCGAGAGCCGGAGCGTCAGCAGGGCCACGAAGGCCTTGCTGAACACCGGCTCGGGCGCCAGCCAGGCGGAGAAGTAGAGGAAAACCGAGAGGGTGACACTGGAGAGGAAGACGGGAGAGGAGAACAGCTCGCGCGCCGCTTCACGGGCGCCCGCGCCCATGTAGTGGGGAGAGCGTTTCAGGGCGAGGAGGACAGGGCTCGTCTCCAGGGACTGGGGCAGGGGCAGCCGGGAAGGGCCGAAGCGTGAGAGGAGCTCCTCGAGCAGGTGAGCGCGCCAGCCCTGGGGCGGCGGCTGCGTCGAGGCCGTGGAGGCCAGGACGAGCCGCGGCCGGGGGGGCTGCTGGGTCCGCAGGGACGCGTGCAGGGACGTGAGAACGTCCCGGGCGTCTTCCAGGCGCATTCGCTCCAGGGAGGGGTCGGGTAACACCGGCTCGAAGGAGAGTCGCAGGCGGCCATCGGGCAGTGGAGTCGTGCGCACCTGTTCTGGCTCCTGCCGTGGGCGCGGCGTCTCGGGAGTACTGGCCGGAGAGGTGGCGCACGCAGCGCAGAGGATGAGCCCCAGCGCGAGCACTCCACCTGACAGCGGACGGGAGCTTTTCATGCCCCGGCAGCTTGCACGACCTCCGGCGCGCCGCGCACCTGTGTCCGTTCTACGTGGGTCGCACGCACGTCCCCTGGGGGATTCGCCCTGCCTGGGGCAGAGTCCGGGGATGCTCCCTTCCCTCCCTCGTGCCCGCCTCGCGCTCGCGGGCTGCGTGCTGGCCCTGTTCGCGGCGTGTGCGACGCATCCCGGCACCACGTCACCCCCTCGCGAGACCCGGCTCCTCCGCGTCGGAACGAGTGGTGACTATCCGCCCTTCAGCTCCATGCGGGACGGGCAGGTGTCCGGCTTCGATGCCGCGCTCCTGGAGTGCTTCGCCTCCGAGCGCGGATACCGGCTCGAGTGGGTGCGCTTCCTCTGGCCGGAGCTGCTGGCGGACCTCGGCGCTCAGCGCTTCGACCTGGCGGCCAGTGGTCTCACCCTCCGCCCCGAGCGCTCGCTGGCCGGGCGCTACACCGTCCCCGTGGCGCGCAATGGGGCCCTGTTGCTCCTGCGGCGCCCGGCCTGGGCCCCTCCGCCCGCGGCCGGTGACACCGAGGCGCCACTCGCGCTGCTGCGGGCGCTCGACCGGCCTGATTTCCGCGTGGCCGTGAACCGGGGCGGACACCTGGAGCGCGTGGCGCGTGCGCACTTCCAGAACGCGCGCATCCTCGCCATTCCCGACAACGCGGCGGTGCGCGAGGCGCTCGCCTCCGGGCAGGCCGATGCGGCGCTCACCAACACCGTCGAGGGTCCTCGCTGGGCCGAGGGCCTCTCCGGCATCGAGCGCGTGGGGCCCTTCACCCGGGACGTGGTGGCGCTCTTCGTGCAGCCCTCCCGGGCCGGGCTGGCCACCGAGCTGGACACGTGGCTCCTGCGGCAGGAGGCCCGCGGCGCGCTCGGGGCGCTCCGTCAGAGCTACCTGGGCCCCGGCGCCACCGGTCCCACCGCGACCCCCGTGGACGCGCTGCTCTCCGCCACCGCCGAGCGTCTGGCATTGATGCCCTGGGTGGCCACGGCCAAGCAGCGCGCGGGTCAGCCCATCGAGGTGCCCGCACAGGAGGCTCGGGTGCTGGAGGCCGCGCTGAAGGAGGTCCACGCCGCCGCCGCGGCCCTGGGCGTTCCGGCGCCTCCGGACGAGGCCATCTCCGCTTTCTTCCAGGCACAGATGGACGCGGCGAAGCGGATTCAGCTCCGCACACCTCCGGCCGCCGCGGAGGCTCCCGTGCACTCGCTCGACGAGGAGCTCCGGCCGGCGCTCGCGCGCATCAGTGCTCGCATCAGTACGCTCGTGCCGCGTGTGCCGCGAGGCCTGGACCGCGAGGCCACCCGGCGGAAGGCCCGTGAGGAGCTCGCGTCCACAGGACTGGAGGGCGGGGAGATCGATCGTCTCGCCGATGCGCTGGTGGCGCTCGGGGCGGCCCGTCTCGAGAACCCGTGAGGGTCAGCCCTGACGTCTGGTGCTCCGCTTCCCGTGAGCCGGTTGTCCGGCTCGGCGATGGGTGGATTCCAGGGTGCGTGCGAAACGATCCGTCTCCTTCTCCACCATCTTCTCCAGTCGCAGGGTGAACGCCGGTCCGAAGAGATCGGGAATCACCTTGGGAAATCCCAGCCAGCCGTCCTGCCCTCCCGCCCAACTCAGAGTGTCCGCATGAGGGGTGAGCTCGAGACGGATGGCCTGCAGGGCATTCTGTAGCGCCTGCATGGAGTCCATGCCCCAGGCCTCACGGACTTCCCGGTCGCCAAGGCCCTCGAAGGTGTAGGGACAGACGTAGTCGCCTGTCGTGCGATCCTTCCGGGGCTTCCCGATTCGGATCCTTGCGGACGCGTTCTTCTTCCCTTCGAGCGTCAGGTTCCGTTCGGCGATGACCGTTCCCAGTGGGCGGGGCCTGGTGGAACTCTTCTTCGTGGTGGCTCTCTTCGTTCTGGTATCCATCGGTCCTGGGGACTCGTCATTTCTTGCAAGACCCTCACCCCGACCCTCTCCCAGAGGGAGAGGGGAGGATGGCCCGGGTGCTCCCCTGCTCAGCTTTTTCCCCGCTTCGTTCAGCCCTGGGCTTTCTTCCCCCATGCCCCTCTTTCGGGAACACCCCCCGGGCATGCCCGGTTGGTAGGTTCCAGATGCCTATGACCCTCTCCGCACGCTTCCGCCTCCTCGTCGCGGCCCTCCTCGTCGCGGCCTGCACTCCCCCGCTCGTCAACGCGCCGGGCCCCTCCTCGCCCCCCGCTGACGCCGCCCCTCCGCCCCGCGCCGAAGCCCCCTCCTCCCCCGCCGCTCCCTTCACCAGCGTCGAGGGCATCACCGAGTACCGGCTCGACAACGGGCTGCGCGTCCTCCTCTTCCCCGACCCCACCAGGCCCACCGTCACCGTCAACGTCACCTACTTCGTCGGCTCCCGCCACGAGGGCTACGGCGAGACGGGCATGGCCCACCTCCTCGAGCACCTCCTCTTCAAGGGCACCCCCTCCACCCCCAACGTGCCCCAGGCCCTCACCCAGCGCGGCGCCCGCCCCAATGGCACCACCTGGTTGGATCGCACCAACTACTACGAGACCCTCCCCTCCTCCGACGACAACCTCCGCTGGGCCCTCTCCTTCGAGGCCGACCGCATGGTCAACAGCTTCATCGCCAAGAAGGACCTCGACAGCGAGATGACCGTCGTGCGCAACGAGCTCGAGCGCGGCGAGAACGACCCCTCGCGCATCCTCTTCCAGCGCGTCATGAGCTCCGCCTTCTCGTGGCACAACTACGGCAAGTCCACCATCGGCGCCCGCGCGGACCTCGAGCACGTCCCCATCGAGCGTCTCCAGGCCTTCTACCGGAAGTACTACCGGCCCGATAACGCCATGCTCGTCATCGCCGGCGCCTTCGAGCCCCAGAAGGCCCTCGCCGAGGTGCAGAAGACCTTCGGCGCCCTGCCCCGTCCCGCCGAGCCCCTCCCCGCCACCTATACCGAGGAGCCCACCCAGGACGGCGAGCGGCTCGTCACCCTGCGCCGCGTGGGCGATGTGTCCGCCCTCACCGCCGTCTACCACGTCCCCGAGGGCGCCCACCCCGACTTCGCCGCCATCGACGTGCTCACGCACATCCTCGGCAACGCCCCCTCCGGCCGCCTCTACAAGGCCCTCGTCGAGACCAGGAAGGCCTCCAGCGCCGGGGCCTCCAACTTCCAGCTCCACGACCCCGGCATCCTCGCCTTCTCCGCCGAGGTCCGCGAGGGCCAGTCCCTCGACGCCGCCCGCGATGCCCTCCTGAAGACCGTGGAGGACGCCGCCCGCACGCCCTTCACCCAGGACGAGGTGGACCGCGCCAGGACGGCCCTGCTCAAGTACGTGGAGCTCATGCTCAACGACTCGGAGAGCGCCGCCATCCAGCTGTCCGAGTGGGCCGCCATCGGCGACTGGCGCCTCTTCTTCCTCCACCGCGACCGGATTGAAGCCGTCACCGCCGCCGACGTCACGCGCGTGGCGCGGAGCTACCTCAAGTCCTCCAACCGCACGCTCGGCCAGTTCATCCCCACCGCGAAGCCGGACCGCTCGGAGATGCCCGAGCGCGTCAACGTGGCCTCCCTGCTCGAGGGCTACAAGGGCCGCGGCGAGGCCGTCGTGGGCGAGGCCTTCGACCCGTCTCCCGCCCACATCGAGCAGCGCGTGCAGCGCTCGCAGGCCGCGGGCCTGAAGCTCGCGCTGCTGCCCAAGAAGACGCGCGGCGAGATGGCCCACGTCACCTTCAACCTGCGCTGGGGCACCGAGAAGGCCGTCTGGGGCCGCTCGGACGCCGCGGACTTCGCCGGCATGATGCTCATGCGCGGCACGAAGAAGCACACCCGCCAGCAGCTGCGCGACGCCTTCGACAAGCTCAAGGCCCGCGTGGGCGTGGACGGCGGCGCCTCCGGCGTCAGCGTCTGGATGGAAGCCCCGCGCAAGAACCTCCCCGAGGTGATGACGCTGGTGGCCGAGGTGCTGCGCGAGCCCGCCTTCGACGCCCGGGAGTTCGCCCTGCTCCAGGAGGAGCGGCTGGCCTCGCTGGAGGCCCAGCGCAGCGAGCCCAACACCCAGGGCCGCATCGCCTTCTCGCGCGCGCTGTCTCCCTACCCCGCCGGGCACCCGTACTACGCGGAGACGCTGGACGAGTCGCTCGCCGGGGTGAAGAACACCACCCTGGAGCAGGCGCGGGCCTTCTACCGCGAGTTCTACGGCGCCTCGCAGGGCGAGCTCGCCGCGGTGGGGGACTTCGACGCCGAGGCCCTGCACAAGCAGGTGGCCGAGCTGTTCGGCGGTTGGAAGAGCCCGGCGCCGTACGCGCGCATCGCCGCGCAGCCGTACAAGACGGGCACCCAGGCGCTGATGCTCGAGACGCCGGACAAGGCCAACGCGCTGTTCCTCGCGGGCCAGGGGCTGGGGCTGCGCGATGACAACCCGGACTACCCGGCGCTGGTGCTCGGCAACTTCCTGCTCGGCGGCGGCTTCCTCAACTCGCGGCTGGCCACGCGCGTGCGCCAGCAGGACGGCCTGTCCTATACGGTGGGCAGCTCGTTGAACGCGGGCTCGTTGGACCCGGTGGGCGCGTTCTCCACGTACGCCATCTACGCGCCGCAGAACGCCGCGAAGCTGGAGACGGCGGTGCGCGAGGAGCTGGAGAAGGTGCTGAGCCAGGGCTTCACCGCGGACGAGCTGGAGAAGGCGCGGGCGGGCCTGCTGGAGTACCGGCGCACGGGCCGCGCGGATGACGGGGGCCTGGCGCGCACGCTGGCGTCGTACCTGTACTACGGGCGCACGCTGGAGTTCGACGCGGCCTTCGAGAAGCGCATGAGCGAGCTCAAGCCCGAGGACGTGCGCACGGCGCTCTCGCGCTACCTGGACTGGAAGAAGGTGACGGTGGTCAAGGCCGGCGACTTCGCGGGAGCGGAGAAGAAGGCCAAGGCCCCCGTGCCCACGCAGCCCGCGCCGCCCGCGAAGTAACCGCTTCACTTCCGCCAGTTCACCGCGGGCAGTTCACCGCGGGCATTTCCCCTCTCCCTCCGGGAGAGGGACGGGGTGAGGGTGGTGCGGACCCCGGGTTCGCCACTGCCCTCACCCTTCGTGTTTCCGGGGCTCCGCCGTCATCAGCGCAGGAAGGCGCGGGTCATCGCGGCGTACTGCCTGGAGTCCTGCTGCATGCGCTGGAGGATCTCCCGTGCCTCCTCGGCATAGGGCTGTTGGCCGATCTTGATGAGGTTCTTCAACGCCCTCACGTGGCCCAGATGCTCCCTTCGGCGCTCAGCCAGTTTCTCCCGACGGAGGCCCAGGGTGTGAATTGTCACCTCCCCGCGTGCGTTGCCATCCACTGCGTAGGGCACCTCTTCCCGGAATGAGATGAATGCCTCGGGGTCGTCCACGGAGGGGTCGAGCAGTAGCGGGTCCTCTGCCGTCACATCCTCCTTGTGGCTTCGGGCCCGCCGCGCGGGGGTCTGTAAGGGGAAGAGGTTCTCCTTGAACTGCTGATTGCAGAGGGTGCAGGACACGAACAGGTTGGACCACTCGTAGGCCAGCCAGTAATAGCCGGGCTGGTTCAGGGGCTCACCTTCCTCCTGGCGCCATCCCCCCTTGGGGCGTAAGTGCTCGACGTCTCCGTAGGAGATATGCTCGAACGGCGATTCGCAGAAGGCGCACTTGCCGTGTTGTGCCGCGATGAGCGCCTGCTTGACGGTCTCATGGGCGTAGAGGCTCGAGTCGAACTCGAACGTTCTCTTGCCCTTCTGGTAGCTCCGAGGGGCTCGCGAGTACGCCGTACTCATGGATCGCCGGGCGCGCTCGCCTTTCGTCTGAAGGACCTCGGGTGGCTCGGCCGGTTTGCGGACGCGGATCACTTCTGGCCATCCCGCAGGCGCTCGGCGGCGCGCTGGATGAGCTCGAGGGCTTCGCGCTCGGTCTTCGTCTCACCCGTGGGCAGGGGCCCGATTGCCGTTTCCAGCTCCCGCAGTCTGGTTTTGTCCTTGGGCGTCAGTCGAGGTTTGGCGAGAAGCGCGGTCCGCTCCTTGAGCAGTTCCTCGGCCTGGGGTGGCCGGGCCGTCTCCAACCCGAACAGGTCGCTCGTGAGGATCTGGTCCACCCGCCAGCCCCGGATGGATTCCACGTCGTTGTCGATGACGACGTGGTCACCCTCCCGCTTGAGGACCACGATGTTCGCATCCGCGGCGCTCTGGACGACGAGCGGGCTGTGCGCCGTCACGATGAACTGGGTGTTGGGGAAACGCTCGGTCAAATAGCCGATGAGCTGGCGCTGCCACGTGGGATGCAGGTGGAGATCGATTTCGTCGACGAGCACCACCGCGGGTTCAGCCAGCGGGTTGGGGCTGTCGGGGTAGCGCTCGAACATGCGGCTCGCGAGGTCCACCATCCAGGCGATGAGTGTCCGGTATCCCAGGCTCAAACTTCGCATCGCGACCCAACCGTAGGGAGTCTGGACTTCCACCCTGGCCGTTGGGTTGGTCACATCGGGAGGTGCGAAGCGCAGGTCATGCACCTCTGGCAGCAAATCGAGCAGCAGTTGTTTGATGCGATCACGCTTCTGCTTTGCTCCCCCCTTGTTCTCTTGTGCGAGTAGCTCCTTGCTGGCTGCGTAATCGGCTTGTAGGAGCCATTCCTCCGCGTTTCGAAGCGGTACATCCTCGAGGAAGAGGCTATCGCTGGAACGCGACTCCTTCTGGGCGGACAACGTGCCATTGCCCATTCGGCGAGTTGCTCCATAGCCATAGCAGACCAGATTCTGGAAGGGCGTGGAGACAATCGTCGCTTCGCTTCCCCACATGGGCTCCAATGCATACTCAAGCTCGGCTTGTTCTTCGTTTCCGCCACCACTTGCCAGCAGCGCTCCGGCCCTGACCTTGGCGGAAAAACGGGCGAGATACGCCTGGTGCCGAACAGGATTCCAGGACAGGGTTTCCGGCAGGAAGTACCCCTTGGGGAGGTGGTAGCGATCTCCCTCCTGTTCATAGGAAATGGGTTCGAAGGCGGTGAGTGCCTGCAGCAGGGTCGTTTTGCCCATGCCGTTGTTGCTGAGAATCACCGTCCATCTCGCCGGTCGTCCCTTGCCGTCGGAGAGGTTCAGGGTCTGCTCGGGTCCAAAGCAGCGCACGTTCTCAAGGGTCAATGAACGGAAGTACACGGGCAGTGGCTCAGAAGGTGTCGGCTTGCGTGAGCCCGCCCGCCCTCGTTTCGCCAGCTGTGCTCTTCCCCGTGTCTTCGTGGCCATGTCGCTCCTCGACTGGTGCCCACCTTGGCTCCTGTCGCGACCGGTGTACCACGAAGGTTGCAACCGAGACCGGTCCTCAGCCGCCGTACGCGGCCGGCAGTCCATCGGGTGAGGAGTCGCCCTCGTAGCGGCTCCCATCGAGGAATGCTCCGCGGGACGCTGGCTTCCCCGTGCCGCGGGCGCTCCGCCCTACCCGCCCATCATCTTCGCCATGCGCCGCTGCATCTCCTCGGGCGTCACGTCCTCCACGTGCTGCGCGAGCGTCCACTTGTACCCCTCGGGATCCTCCACCTGCGCCGTGCGGTCCCCGTAGAACTGGTTCTCCAGCGGCCGCACCTGCTTGCCTCCCGCCTTCAGGAAGCGCTCGTTCAGCGCATCCACGTTCTCCGTGTACACGCACAGCGCCATGGGCGAGCCGCCCAGGTCCTTCGCGCTCTTGTTGCCCCACTCCGGCATCGCGTCCGACAGCATCAGCCGCGACGTGCCCATCCGCAGCTCCGCGTGGGCAAGCTTCCCGTCCGGCATCAGCAGCCGGTACACCTCCTCCGCACCGAGCGCCGTCTTGTAGAACTCGATGGCCTTCGCCGCGTCGCGCAGCGCCAGGTACGGCGTCAGCGAGTGGTATCCGTCCGGAATCGCCTGGGGCATGTGTTCTCCTGGAGGTGAGGCTCCCCGCTTCTGACGGGGGCGGCGAGCCTCCCCGGCGCCTCGGCTCCAATCAAGTCCGGATGTCGGGACGGGACTCCCCCGCCTCGGCCCGCGTCAGGAGAACACGAGGGTGGCTTCTCCCGACAGGTTCACCTCGGTGTACGTCTCGACCTGCCGGGTGGTGGGGATGACGAACCCCGGGGTGCGCGTGGTGATGCCCACCGTGCGGATTCTCACACTGCGGTCCTGGCCGATCAGCTGGGCATGGGGAATCAACACGCTGAAGAGGATTCCCCCGGCATCCGCCGCGTTCGACTGCAGCTCGAGGGTGACCAGCGTTCCGATTCCCACATCCACCTGGCGGATTTCATCGCCGCTCGCGCTCACCTGGCGTTGGCGATCCCGGTACTGCAGGAGCGGCCGGCCGGTGATGCTCGTGGTCGAGAAGCTCACGTGAATGTCCTTCCCGCGCAACTCGAACTGGGTGGGCGAGTTGGAAACGATGTCCGCGCGTGGCGCGATGGGTTCCACTTGATCCATGGAGATGCCTCGTCTGTCTGGGCGGCGCCCCTGCGAGCAGCGCCGCGGGTTTCGCCGAGGCAGAGCGGGCTCGCGTGAATCGTGACGAGGGCTCGTCCTCCCGGGTCAGCGCTGCCAGAGCAGGCCGAGTTCCAGGCGCAGGGGCGTGAAGGGCTCGGCGTGCACGTACGCCTGGCCGGCGTGCGTGCCCAGCGTCTTCCAGTGGCCACCGTCCAACGCGTAGACCTCCAGTGCTCGACGCAGCGGGTCCACCAACCACAGGTGGCGCACGCCCTCTCGGGCGTAGACCTTCATCTTCTTCTCCCGATCCAGCACCTCCGTGGAGGGCGAGAGCACCTCGCAGACCCAGTCCGGCGCGAGGGTGAAGCCCACCACTTCGGGCATCACCGGCATGCGCTCGCGGCGCCAGCCCGCGATGTCCGGCACCAGCACGTCCTCGCCCAGGTGCAGCTCCGGCTCGGAGAGGATCAACCAGCCACCCGGGCCCCCCCTTCCCAGGGAGAAGGGTCCATAGAGCTCATGGTGCAGGGCTCCGTGTGCGAAGACATGGGGCGAAGCCGGACGGGGGCTCGTGTACAGCTCACCGTCCACCAGTTCCGCCACGAGGTGCGGAGGGACCGCCTCCAGGTCCGCGTACGTCGCCTTGCGTCTCTGGCCGGTGCCCATGTCTGGAGCATGGGCAGCCGGGCGGGTCTCTTCAAGGGGCGTCCAGGGTGCACTGCTGGATTCAGGGTGCATCCCCAGACACTACACCCTACTTCCGACATCAGGGAGTCCCGGGTACCCTGTCACGTTGTCCCGCCCCGGGCCCGTCTGCTTCCGCGCTCCGCTCAGTTGCCGCAGAACGTCGGGCGGCCGTACAGGCGGCAGAAGGTCTCGATGTCCTTCCCGGTGAGCGCCGTGCGCGGCTGGGGCTGCTCCCGGCTCATCACGCTGTCCACTCCCTCCGCCGGTGTCCCGATTCCCAGCGCCTTGCCCACCGCCGTCAGCCAGTCCCCTCGCGTCACCGCCCCGGGCGCGGCCGTGTCCACGTAGATGACGCTCTGCAGGAGCCGCCCCGTGCTCAGCCGCAGCGTGAGCGTCGTCTGCACCTTGTACCCCTCCACGCCCGCCGGCCTTCCCGACACCAGGTGCACGCGCCGCTGCGAGCTGTCCTCCGCCGGCACCGTGCTCTCCACCGGCGCCGTGAAGCACAGGTCGCTGCACGCCTGCGCGTCCCACGCCGCCAGTGCCGCCTCGAACTCCGGCAGCGCGTCCTTCATGTCCGGCGCGTAGCTCGTCTGGATGCAGCCCGCGGACAGCGCCCAGTGCGCCACCACCCCGCTGAGCTCCTTGAAGGGCACCGCCAGGTCCACCGGTGGATTCACGCAGACGTCATCGGCCCCATTCCCACCGTCCCCCTCCGTCCCCGGACAGCCCACGAGCAGTGCCGCCGCTCCCAACGCAATCATGAGTCGCATCCGCCCAATCTACCATGCGCGTCCCGCCCCACCCCCTCCGGGCCCCCCGGACGACTTGCTCGAATTCGTGGGATTAGCGCCGCACCCCCGACCCCTCCGCCCCCCTCGGCCATCCGGCGGGGTGGGTGCTATAGCCCGCCCCATGAGCACCGCCCCCCAGCCCTCCTCCGTCACGCCGTCCTCCGAGTCCTCCGCGCCTCGAGGCGGCTCGGGCGCCATGTTCGACATGATCGCCCCCCGTTATGACCTGCTCAACCGGCTCATGTCGTTCGGCGTGGATCAGCGCTGGCGCAACAAGACGGTGGATGCCCTGGAGCTCCAGTCCGGGGCCCGGGTGCTCGACCTGGCCACGGGCACGGCGGACCTCGCGCTCAAGGTGCTCCAGCGTCACCCGGACACCCAGGTGGTGGGCGTGGACCCCTCCGAGGGCATGCTCGAGGTGGGCCGGCGCAAGGTGGCCGCCAAGGGCCTCACCCGCGTGTGCGAGCTGAAGGTGGGGGATGCGCAGCAGCTGCCCTTCGAGGACGACAGCTTCGACGGGTTGTGCATGGCCTTCGGCATCCGCAACGTGCCGGACCGGGCCCGTGCCCTCCGGGAGATGGCCCGCGTGGTGAGGCCCGACGGGCGCATCGCCATCCTCGAGTTGTCCGAGCCGCGCGGGGGACTGCTCGGCCCGCTGGCGCGCTTCCAGATTCGCACCGTGGTGCCCTTCATGGGCCGGCTGCTGTCCGGGGCTCGCGAGTACCGCTACCTCCAGGAGTCCATCGCCGCCTTCCCCGAGCCCGAGGTGTTCGCCGGCATCATGCGCGACTCGGGCCTCGAGGTGCTGCGCGTCACGCCGCTCACCTTCGGCGTGTGCTGTCTGTACGTGGCCCGGCCCCGCTGAGGGCGCCGCGGACTGGATTCCGGGCGCGAATCGGGCCATCCATCGCCCGTGCCCACTCCGACACCCCCGCCCGTCTTCATCTCCTACGCGCGAAGGACGAGCCGTGCCCACGCCGAGGCCCTGCACCAGGCGCTCGGCGGCGAAGGGGGGCTGGCGTTCCTGGATACCTCCGGCCTGGAGCAGGGCGAGCACTGGCCGGCCACGCTGAGGGACGCGATGTGGGCCGCCAGGGTCGTGGTCCTCTTCGCCGAGGACGGCTACTTCCAGCGGCTGTACTGCTGTCGCGAGCTCCGTTTCGCCCTGGCGCCCTTCCTCGCGGCCCAGAAGCACCCGGGGCTGTCCGAGGCGCAGCGGCGCGAGGCCCTGGCGCCGCTCGTCGTGGCCCGGCCCGTGGCGGGCTCTTCGGGCCTGGCGCTCCTGCCCCCTCAGCTGCGCGACACCCAGTGGCCTCGCGCGGATGAGACCGCCCTCCTGGCGGCGCTGGTCCGCTCGAGGCTCGACGCCGCCGGAGCCACCCTGGGCGAGCGTCTGGAGGCACTCGGCGCCTCGCGCTCCCGGACGGCGGCGCAGGTGGTGGAGGAGCTCGCGCTCGAACCCCCCGCTCCCCTGGAGGTGACGCAGCCGCTCTACCCCGTCTCCCTCCCCTCCTCGCTCGGCACCGCCTTCGTCGGACGCGCGGACGAGCTGTGGGGAATCGATTTCGCGCTCCGGGCCCAGGCGCCGCTCGGCAACCCGCGCATCGCCGCGCTCCAGGGCGGCGGTGGCACCGGGAAGACGCGCCTCGCCCTGGAGTACCTGCACCGCTACGGGCGTCACTACCCCGGCGGCGTCTTCTGGATCGATGCCGATGCCGGCGAGGAGCGGCTGGAGGAACAGCTCCACGGCGTCCTCCAGACGCTCCGCCCCGACACGCCCCCCCTGCACGTCTTCCGCAAGGAGCAGCGGAACCTGTCCACCGCTCTTGCCCAGTCGCTCCGGGAGGCCTCCGCGCGGCCCGTTCTCTACGTCGTGGACAACCTGCCCGAGCCCTCGGGAACACAGCGCCCCCGGCCCCTCCGGGACTTCTGCCCCGGGCCAGTCCACGTCTCGCTGCTCGTCACCTCCCGTCTTCGCATCACCGAGCCGGGCGTCGTCCCCCTGCGCGTCGAGCCGCTCGCGCCCGAGAGCTCGCGGGTGTTGCTGACGCACGACGTGACGGAACATGCCCTCGGTCCCCAGGAGTGGGGGCGCGTCACCCACTGGGTGGGCCATCTCCCGCTCGCGCTGGAATTGCTCAACAGCGCCCTGCGCCTGGGGGCCATCGACTCCCGGGAACTGCTCGAGAAGGCCCTGCATGAGCGGCCCGCCCCGGAGCTGGACCGGCAGATGGACGCGCTCCGGGACCAGGTCCCGCGGGACTCCCTCCGGGGCGTCACCGAGGCCTTCTCCCTCTCCTATGAGCGGTTGCTGGAGGAGGTGCGCAAGGCGGCCCGGCTCGTCGCGTGGCTGGCCCCCGAGCCCATTCCGATGGCGCTGCTCGAGGCCCTGGGGCCGGAGGCCTCGGAGGCGAAGCTGCGTACCGCGTTGGTGGCGAGGTCCTTCATCACGCCCATCCCGGGACGGGACATCCCCCTCTTCGGCCGGATGCACCGCCTGCTCGCGGACTTCCTGCGCGGCCAGTCGCCCGAGCCGGCCGCGGAATTGCGGCATGTCGGCAAGGCGGCGCTCGAGATGGTTCCGCCGGAGGCGTGCCGGGACTCCGCGGCGTGGCCCATGCTCCAGCTCTGGTTCCCCCACGCCGAGTCCCTTCATGCCTCGCTGCGGCAGCAGGGCACTCCGCGCGATGCCTCGCTCGAGGCGAACCTCGGGTTGCTCATGGGTTCCTACCTGGCGGAGCGAGGGGCGCTGACGCAGGCCCGGGACCTTGGCTGGGAAGTTCTCGAGCGGGTCCAGGACACATTGGGACCGGAGCATCCCGATACGCTCGTCGCAGTGAACAACCTCGCCCTGACGTACCGGCAGTTGGGTGACAACGCCAGCGCCATCGCCTACGGGGAACGGTTGGTCGAGGTGAGCCGTCGCGTGATGGGGGCTGCCCACCCCAGCACGCTCACCGCGATGGGTAACCTCGCTGGGGCATTGCAGGATGAAGGATTCCTCGTTCGGGCGCGCGAGCTGAAGGAGGAGGTGCTGGAAGGCAAGATGTGGCTCCTGGGTCCCAAGCATCCCGAGACCCTCGTCGCGATGAGCAACCTCGCTCGTCTGCTCGCTGAGGAAGAGGAGTTTGAAGAGGCACTTGAACTGGAGGAGAAGTGCCTCCAGTTCTCCGAGGAAGTCCTTGGCCCGGCTCACCCGGACACGCTCCTCGCGATGGGCAGTCTCGCCAATATCCTTCGCTCGTTGGACAGACTGGATGAAGCACGAGCGCTCCAGGAAAGGGTCCTCACGGCCTTTCTGGGGACTCACGGCCTCCATCACCCCAAGACCCTCGTCCTGCAGTCGGAGCTTGCCGCGACGCTCTCGGATAAAGGAGACCACGCGGAGGCGCGACGACTCCAAGAGGAGGTCCTCGCCATCCGGTCGAAAGAGTCTGGAGAGGGGCATCCCGCCACCATTCTCTCGATGCAGAACCTCGCGAAGATCCTCAAGCGGGGCGGGGAGCTTCAACGCGCGTGTGTCCTCCAGCGGGACGCATTGGAGCGCTGTCGCCGGACTTTCGGCGAAGGCCACCGGGAGACCCATACCGCATTGAACGAGCTCGCCGGGACCCTCCGTGAGTTGGGCGTGGAACAGGAAGCGCATGCCCTGGAAGAAGAACTGCTGCGCTCAGGCCAACAGCACCTGGGCGAGGACCATCCCGGGACGCTCAGTGCGATGTCTCAGTTGGCCGCGGTTCATCATGCGAAGGGCGAGCTTCACCCTGCCCGGGAGCTTGGCCACAAAGCACTGCAAGCCTGGGTGAGGACCCGTGGCAATGAAGATGACATGACGACCCTCGCGGCCTGGAGCCATCTCCAGGTGCTGCGCGACCTCGGGGATTCAATGGCCTGTGAGGCCATCCTCTCGCGACACCTCCAGTGGTTGCTCGAGCGGGCGCCCGAAAACCTTCATCCGATTCAGCAGGGCATCCGGAACGAATTGTTGAAGGAGCGGGGGGCGCACGGCTCGAATCCGGAGACCGACGATCCCGTTGTCGCCAAGCTGGTGCATGAGGTCGAAGAATTGAGGGCCACGCCGGGCAAGGCCGATCTCCTGCTGCATGTCAGCGGCACGCCTGTCGAGTCGGACGAGGCGTACGAGCAGATCCGCTCGTTCCTGCTCGGGAAGCTGCTCTCGCGCGGCATCCACAAAGGCGAGGCTGTCGCGATGGTCGAGCGCAGGCGCAAGGAGTACCGGGTCCAGTTTCTCCTGTGGCAGGACCACGGGCCCGAATCGCTTGGCTCCATCACCGTGCCGCTGCAGGGCCATGGGGCCAAGGCGTTCTCTGCGGCGTTGAAGAAGGCGGGCATCACCCGGCTGGAGGACCCATCCGTTCGTGCGGTGGCCATCAAGTCCTTCGACCCCGGCGAGGAGTGACACTTTCTCCCCCGAGTGTGGACAGTGCGAGGCCGGAACCGGAGTGCGAGCCCCGGTCTCAGCTCCGCTTGAGCTTCGCGAGCACGCGATCGAGCTGCTTGGTGACCTCCAGCCAGGCTGGGTCTGTCTTGTCGTGCTCGTTCACGGGTTTGCCACCGGGCTGGATGGCCTGGAGCTTCCCGATGGCTCGTTTCAACACGGCGCCAGAGCGCCTGGCGTGCTTGGGCTCGCGGTGGACGTAGGTTTCCACGATGAAGCGGGGCAGCAGGCCTTCCGGAAGTACCGTGCCATAGCGGTAGATGAAGCCGAGGCACTCGTCCGGCGGGGGCACCCTTGAGGCGCTGGAGGGTTTCACCACTTTGAGCATCCCAGATACAGATACGGCCACTCATCCCGCCGGCAGCGAGGAACCGCCCATCGGGTGACCACGAGGGGCGGCCCATCCAATGGTCTTGAGTGCCACTGCGCACGGGGGGATTTGGACCCTTCAGCCAGGCTGGGTGTCAGTCACCTCGTGATGGTACGCCCGGCCCTCAAAGCTGGGGAGACTGGCGTAGGCGACGGAAGGGGCTTCGCCACGGCAAGCGAGTCCCCGCCCGTGAGCCCGTGCCCACGAACTGGCGCGCCTGCTGCTGGTGGAGCGCCGTGTCCGCCTGGCGCCAACTCCTCCAGTCCGCGGGCACACGACATGGCGGCGCGAACCGCCACTGTCCCGGGCGGGGCGTCTCCCGGTGACGAGCGCGTGGCTTCAGTCCCTACCGGGGCCCCTTGGAAGAACAACCGCCCAAGAAGATTGCGCGTGCCCGGCCTGCCCGGACAGAAGGCAGGGGATTGCCATGTGTGATAGTCGTCCTGTCGGAGTGAGCGGGTATTGCTTGCTTGGGCGCCGCCGTTCGGGGGTGCTTCCGGAGGGCGCAGACTGATGATGACTCACCCGTGGACCGTGATGCTGCTGTGTCTCTGTCCTGCGCTGGGTGGGGCAATGGATTCTCCCTCGCCCGACAGCGAGTCTCCCCCGCCACCTTCCCCCGCCACGTGGCGCGACCTGACGCGGGTGGAGGCCACCGGGCTGGCGCGCCGCTACTCCAACCGGGCCAACCCGGACGACCCCCCTGCGGGCGCCTCCCTCACCGGCACCCTGGGCCCCCTCTACGTGGAGGCCTTCGCCTCGGACGTGCTGGGGGCGCGTCTCATGGGGGCCCAGGCCGAGGTGGACTTGCAGCACCGCTTCACCGGGCCACCCAGGCAGCGGGGCCGCTACACCCTGGGGCTGTCGGCGGTGCATGACTGGGGCAGGGCCGGAGGTGCTTCTCCGCCGGTGACGCGGGCCCACCTGAACGGGACGGCGGTGGTGGTGCGCCCGGGTGCCTTCGCCTCGCTGGGCCCGGGGGTGGACCATGCGCGCTGAGGCGTGGGCGCCCAGGTGGGCGGCGCTGCTGGGCGCCGTGCTGCTCTCCACCGGCTGCGTCACCCTGGCGCCGCGACACGCTGTCAGCACCGCCGAGGGCCCCCGCGCGCTCTCCATGTCGCGAGAAGCGGGGGCCAGTACGCCCGCGCCCGAGACGCCCGCCCCTCTTGCTTCCACGGAGGCGGGCGAGCACGCCTTCTCCGCCGAAACGGGCGGGCAGGAGCGGCTGCACCGCCGCCGCAGCGCCCGCGGGCTGGGCCCGGACGCCGCCCTGGCCAGCTCGGGCGAGGCTCCCGCGCCCGAGCTGGCCGGAGTGGGGACTGCCCCCCAGGGCTCGCCCTCGTGCGGAGGGCAGGCCGTGCCCCCGGGCTGGCCCGACTTCTCCTCCAGCCGTGACGAACTGCTGGCGCCCTTCCTCACCTGCACGTCGCCCGGGGAAGTCCTGGCCCTCCAGGAGCGGGTGGACATGCCCCGGCTGGTGGAGGCCCTGGACGACTGGCGCGCCGTACGGCTCGGTGGCCTGGGACCGCCGCGCGAGGACGTTGCCCATCTGCTCAACCAGAAGCGCGCCTCTCTTCTCCAGCGGGCCCCCGGAGCCTATGGACGCCTCAACGCCCAGGTCCTCTCCGTCTACGTCGTCGACTCGGCCTACGACAATGACTTGAGGGAGATTCTCTTCCTGCTGGCCCAGCAGAGGCGGCTGGAGGAAGTCCTCGAGCGGCTGCCCGCTTTCCAGGCCGCGCTGGAGAAGCGGGGACTGAAGCCCACGGCCCGTGTGGAGCGCGGCACCCGACTCGAACAATGGGGCCGAGGTATTCGCGGTGCTGGCGAGGACACGCTCTCCAGCTCACCCGCGGCCATGGACGGGCAGGATTTCGCGTTCCTCCCCATACGAG
>NZ_DBNGVP010000042.1:0-3322 GCF_057119385.1 Archangium sp.
CTCGAGCTCTCGCGGGGACTCGCGTCCCATGGCCATCGCTCGGCTCCACACGCCCTTGAACCCCAAGTCCTCCCCATGCGCACGGCTTCGGGTCCGCGCTCCTGCCCACTCGACGTACCGAAGACCCGAAAATCAGCTTCGTGCATGTCTCCCAGGGCCTCGGACTGAACTCAACCCGTGATACGCCGCGTGGGCAGGAGGGCGCGCACGGCCCCACCAGCGTCCAACGGATCGCCTCCCCCAACCCGAGGGCCAGCAGGATGACGGCGAAGATGAGGGGGCCCTGCACCGGCCGCCGATAGGCCGGTACCAGCAGGCGCACGATGGCCTCCCCGAGGAAGAGCAGCCCGGCCCCGACGAAGATCAGCGTCCAGGCATCCCATCGTTCGGATCGCCCCAGGTAGGCCAGGTTCTGGACCAGCAGCACGCCCCCGGCCCAGAGCAGGACGAGCGCCCAGGCCAGGCTCCCGGGCGGATCATGGTGTGACCCGTGACCCCGGGGCCTTTCGTCTCCGGTCTCGTTCGTCTCGCTGGGGAATGGGTCGGACATGGTGGCTTCCCTGTGCTTGGGAGAAGCATGTGCATCGCTCGCCCGGACATCCTCTCCGCGGGTGCCAGGGTTACCTCTCCAGAAGAGTCCGCCGTGCCCGAGTCCCCAGGCTCCGGCGGGACGAGGGGAGGTGAGGCGGGTGGAAGCACGGATTCTCGCGAAGCCACGGACGGGCTGGCGGGTGCCCCCCACATGCCTGACTACGAGGCCGCATGTGCCTCCTTCTCGTGCGAGGCGGCCAGGCACGGACTGGCCGGCCTGCCCGGAGGGCGGGGGCTCAACATGGCCCACGCGGCGGTGGATCGGCACCGCCAGGAGGGGCGGGGAGGGCACCTGGCGCTTCGCCGGCTGGGCCGCCACGGTGAGCGCGAGGTCTTCACCTACGCGGAGCTGCGCGCCTGGACGAACCGCTTCGCCCAGGTGCTCGCCGGACTGGGAATCGCACCGGGCGAGCATGTCTTCTCCCTGCTGGGGCGCGTTCCGGAGCTGTACTTCACCGCGCTCGGCACCCTGAAGCACCGCGCCGTCTTCTGCCCGCTCTTCTCCGCCTTCGGTCCCGAGCCCATCCGCGCCCGCCTGCGGCGGGCCTCCGACACCTATGAGATCGGCCCGCCCAAGGGCGCCCTCCACGTCCACGGCGCCGTGCTCGCCCACCACGTCACCGGCTCGCTCGCGTTGGAGCTGCACCCGGACGGACTTCGACGCCGTGCGCGGGTGTTACCGCGCATCCTCGTTGATGCCCATCAACCAGCCGGTCCAAATCTCCATCCACACGCATGCGCGGTAACAGCCCGGGGGAAAGCGGGCCCACATTCCGCATCGCTGAAATCCAGGAATTCAAGAAGACCTGATTGCCCGGACTTGCGGTTTTCACGTACAGTCCAGCCCGAGCGTTATTTTCTAGATGGAGAAACCTCGATGGCGCGTGACATGGGTCGTTTCCTTCGCGGGGGGGCTTTGTTGTGCGGGTGGCTGATGGGGGTGGGCTGTGGGGGCCAGGACACGGGAGGGGTGCCGGCCGTGGAGCCCCTGGGGACGCAGGAGGCCGCGATGTGTGCGGGCACGAGCGTCTCCAGCCTGAGCCTCGCGGGCATCAGCACCTACGAGGGGGAGATGGCTGGCAATGGGCAATGGGCGGTCGCCAGCCCGGCCAACGCCGTGCGGCTGGAGTACTACCTGGACAACGTCTTGCAATCCAGCGAGGAGCGCCCCTATGCCTCCGGCACCTGGTACTTCAGCACCGCGGGGGTGGCCTGCGGTTCACACGGCTTCCTGGTGAAGGCCATCCCCATGGTCATCGACAGCGCGGGCAACCGCACCGTTTGCTGGAGCAGCCCGGGCAGGACGTTGACGCAGACCGTCGCGGATGGCTGCCCCAGCGCCACGGTGGGCAACAGCTACAACTGGAACTGGGGCAACGTCAGCAACGTGAGGTTCGGCGGAGGTGACAACGTCGCCGTCGTCACCGCTGGCGCCACCGTCTCGGTGAGCACCAACTACTTCATCGACGCCGGGTCCGTCGGGTGCCCTGGCTGTATCTCCCAGGTCATCCTGGGGGTGAGCGGCTCCAAGAAGTGCCTCTACAGCGGCGTGGGCGTGGTCTCCAGCAGCGCCACCACCACGCTCACCGCGCCCACGGCGCCGGGAAGCTATCTGGTCTGGGCGAGGGGCCAGTGGGAGTACAACTGCACCGATGCGCTCAACAAGACGTCGAGCGGCGGCCCGGTGGGGCTGATCGAGGTCTATGCCAACCCCTACACCTGGAATTGGGGGAGCATCTCCAACCTCACCGTCAACGGAAAGACGAACAAGCGGGTGCGCGCCGCGCCCGGTGCGAGCCTGGCGCTCACCGAGAACTTCTCGCTCAACACCGGCAGCTTCGGGTGCCCCACCTGTATCGCGCAGATCGTCATGGGCCTCGAGGGGGGCTCCAAGCAGTGCATCTACAGCGGCTCCGGCGTCACGTCGGGGAGCGCGGCGTACTCGCTCACCGCCCCCACCATCAAGGGAGTCTACAAGCTCTGGGCGAACCGCGAGTTGCAGTTCTCCTGCGCGAATGCCTTGAACCTCTTGAATGACGGGGCCGCGGTGTCCTTCGTCGAGGTGGATACCTGCGCGCACGACAAGTGCAGCACGGGCGGGCCGCTCACCTCCGGTTGCGACCAGATGTGCGTGAAGGACATCTGCGGCGTGGACCCCTATTGCTGTCAGACGAGCTGGGACAGTGTCTGCGTGGGGAGGGTCGCCAGCATCTGCAAGCAGCAATGCTGAGCGTGCGGAGCTGGGGGCTCACCCCGTAGCGCCCAGCTCCAGCATCAGCATCAGCAGATGCTTCTGGTGGTTGGTCGTAGCGGTGGCACGGGAAGGCCGGCGCCGTGCACGCGCCGTCGGCATCCGCGAGCCGCGTATCCACGTTGGAGGTATTCGTGCGCATTCTCTTCTGGGACGCCAACGGGTCCTGCACCGTGAGCAAGAGAGAGGAACGTCCTAGAATTGCGCAAATAAATACCCCTGGGGTTTTCCAGAGGTGGGAATCCGAGCAGCAGTCCCCATCGACCCCCCAGGGAGACACCAGATGACGAGAGCGTGCGAGCAGAAGCAGACGAGGACACGAGCGTGGGTGGCGGCCACGGCCCTGTTGATGACGGGGCTGACGGGCTGCGGCGTGGACGAGACACCGGCCGGGGAGCGCCTGACGAGCACGGAGGCACAGGCCCTCACGAACTACGCCAGCTACTTCATACAGGCCCAATCCTCCCAGAAGTGCATTTC